>DASWAK010000196.1:0-4564 GCA_036391175.1 Pseudolabrys sp. | reverse complement strand
TGCTGCGGAAAGTCCCGCCTGGCCAAGTTCAAAGAAACCGTAAAAAAACTCACGCGGCACCTCCTCGCCGCGATTAAGAGCATCGAGCCGGAAATCGCGCCCGCCTTTATTGAAAACGACGATCTGCGCGTCAGCAGGGCCGATACGGTTGCGGCTATCCACGGTACTCAGGCTACGTGCTGACGAAGGTCGTTTGATACCAGGCGAGCATCCGGCGCAGACCGTCCTGCAGCCCGACGGTCCTGCGAAATTCCGGATAGGCCGCGCGAAGCCGAGTAGCGTTTGCGCTTTTCACTGATCGGCCTTCCGGCTTAGTCTTGTCGGCTATCAAACGCGGCCGGCGACCAGCAACCTCGCCGATGGCTCTTACGAGTTCGGGGATCGTCACAACATCCTCTGAGCCGATATTGACGGTCCCGATGAAGCCCGATTCAACGAGGCCGGCCATTGCATCCGCGCAATCGAACGCATGCAGATAATTACGGCGCTGGGTCCCCGAGCCCCAGATCACGACGGGATCATCACCGTCCATCACCTTCTTGACTAGCATCGGAATGGCCTGACTGGCGGAGCCGGCCCAAGTGTAGCGTTCGCCGTAAATATTGAACGGGCGCACAATGGTAAGGGAGATACCGGTGTACTGCGCGAGCAGCGTCATCTTCTGTTCGAGGAAGCGCTTGGCCCAGCCGTAACCGGAATTGGCGACCTCGGGCTCGCCAGCGAACACTGGCAATTCCGGCAGCGGTGTCGGTGCATCGTCCGGATAAACGCAGGACGAAGACGCCACCAGCAGATGAGACACTGGCCGCTTCGCCAGTTCGTGCATGAGATTGTTGGTGATCTTCTCGTTGTGCTCGAGAATCGCCAGGTGATTGTCAGCCGAATAGCCGATGCCATAGGCGCGGCTCGCGAGATGAAATACAATATTGGCGCCGACGAGCGCCCGCTCCATGACCTCGGCGCGCTCGAGATCCCCTTCGCGGATTTCGATGCGGTCGCTCACGGCGGCGAGATAGTCCCGCTTGCCTTTGGAAAAATCGTCGGCAACCGTCACTCGCGCGCCGGCGGCGACCAGCCGCTCCACCAGGAACGAGCCGATTAGTCCGGCGCCGCCGGTCACGAGGACGGTTTCGTCGGCTAGTTGCATCGCCTATTCTGCACCCGGCCAATCACGAACCATTTTTGCCGCCCTGCGCCAAAATCCATTCCACCAAGGCAAGGTCCTCGTCCGTATCGATCGACACGTGACTTCCGAGCACGACCAGTGCCCCTGCGCGCCGACCCTTGATCGTGCGCTGCTCGACGAGGCACGCGCGCGTCATCGCATAGGCGATTCCGTTGCGATGAAACACTGGCTGCAATTGTTGGCGCGCAATAATCTCGCCTCCTTTCGGGTCGTAATAATCGAGCCGGCCATCGGCAACGGTTAGCTGCTTTAGGGGATGCGCCTTGTAATCCGTCTCCGATACCGTCCAGACGGAATCCCACGCGCCTTCGGCCAGCATCCGGATCGTTGCCGAAACTTGCTCCGCAGTGCGCAAGGGCGAGGTCGGCTGCAACATGACCACGATCTCATAACGCCGCTGGTCGGCCGCTTCAGTCGCTTTCAGCGCATGCAGCAGAACGTCGAAATCGCCGATCCTGTCGCCTGAAAGCGATTCTGGACGAAGGAACGGCGCAGCGATGCCCGCCGCTTGAGCCGCTTGCGCAATGCCCGGATGGTCCGTCGAGACGACGGCACGGTCGATCTCGGGGACATGCCGCACGACATCCCCCACACGCGCGACCAGTGAGCGGCCGCCAACCTCGCGCAGGTTCTTGAGCGGAATCCCTTTCGACCCGCCACGGGCGGGAACAACCGCCAGCACAGCGTTCTGCCCAATCATGGCTCACTCGGCCGCAGGCAATTGTCCTAATCGTAACTGCTCGGTCAGCTGAAACCGACCCCAGTGGTCGACGACCGTCTTTCGCTGGGCCGACGTGAGTTTATTGATTTCCGGATCGCGATAGATGCTGTCGTTCGGATGTGCCGTTGTGGAGATTTCCTCGAACACGCATCCTGTCTCGGTCCAGAAACGATGCCAGACGCCCGGCAGGACGGTGATGCTGTCGCCAGGCGACAACACCTTTTTCCGGTCGTCGAGCTCGAGATGCAGCTCTCCCCACAGTACGATGAAAGTCTCCTCCTTCAATTTGTGGAAGTGCCAAGGATGAAGCTGGCCCGGCAACTGGACCAGCACTTTCTTCGCGTATTCCCGATTGATCACGTTAATCAACACCGCGCCAAAGCGCCGGAAGTTCCGCACCCCATAGTGGTGCGAGTACTCCGTGACGAATTCATGCGAAAGGGGGACGCGCGCATAAGCGAGCAGTGCCTTGACTTCGTGTACGGCGACCTGGAGCACCTTTGCGTCGGAATCGCCCGGCACGGTTAGCGCCTGCATGGGTAGCGGCGCATCAGGCAGAATGGCCGCGTTCGATATAGTCCCATCGCGCCACTCTGCGGAGGACATCTGACCCGGCCGGATGGGAAAGGCGAAATAGACCTGCGCGGACGTGATCGGCTCGCCCGGTTCGATCGCCGATTTGGCAAAGACGCCGCGCTTTAGTTCCTCGATCGCGGTGCGTTCGGCGGGGATCGGTTCGCCGCGCTCGCGCGTGCCCATCAGTACGCGCGCTTTCTTCCCGGCTCCGATCCAGGCATCGAGCTGCGCCGGATTGGACGAATAGGCGTTGAGCTTGATCGTTTCGGTAGCGACGCCCACATGCCGCTCGAACATTTCAGCACCCAACGCGCTTGCAATCATCACCGGCGCCGTATCCGCCGGGTTTTCGTGCGTCGACCAGCCGATCACCTTGCCCGGATAGCGATCGCGGAACCCTGCGATATTGGCCAAATGGCAGGCCTCGTCGGGCGTTGGATAGATCGAGACACAATGCATCAGCGCAAAGTCACAGCCACGGTGGGTTAAGAAGCTGACCAGGTCGTCGACTTCGCTTTGCGTCAGACCACCGGTCGAGGCGATGACCGGCAGACCAGAGCTAGCCACCTTCTCGAGCAGAGGCCAGTCCCTGGCCGAGCAGCTCGCAACTTTCATCACATCGAAGCCTATAGACACGATCCGATCCACGGAGGCTTCGTCGAAGGGCGTGCAGATTGACAGGAGACCCCGGCGCGTCACCGTTTGGTGCAATTCGGCGAACTGATCCCACGACAGCCGCGTGGATAGAAATCGCGGCACGTGCTTGTTCGCCGAGCGGTTGCGTTCGTCCTTGTGCACAAACTCCGGCAAGTCTCGGAACTGGAATTTTATTCCCGCGCGCACGCCATGCTTTGCCACCACCTCGGCGCAGGCGTCAACGATGGCTTTCCCATGCGCGACCGAGCCCTGATGGTTGTTCGCAACATCGAGGACGAACAAGTCCCTGAAATCGAACCTGGAAATCGATTCAGCCATGTGTTCCCCCGATGTTACTCGATGTCCGTCAAAGCAGCCGGACAATACCCTTGACTGTAGTCGATCTTCACCCGCCGACCCGTGGCATGCGAGCGATGCGCAGCGGCGATGACAAGCATGGTATCAAGACCGCGCCTTACCGCGATCGGCGACTCCTCGGGGCGCGCGCCCAAGGCGGCTTTGACGTGCTTGAGTTCTTCAATGAAATCGTCGGGCCTGGTTTTGCGCACTTTCTCCTCGGCACGCGGCTCACCATGCCGCTCGATGACAACGACATCCACGCCCGGCTCGCGGCCGCACGTCCACTCGGTCGATCCGATTGCTCCTTGGATGCGCGCCCACTTGCGCGGCGGCATGGTGACGACGTCCTGAACGCATCGGCCGACCAGGCCCGACTCGGTGCGGAAGGTCATCAGGCAGAGCCGGTCGTAATCGACGCGGCCGTCACGCACGAAATCGAGCGTCGCCTGCACTTCGACGACCCGCCCGGCGCCGGCGAGATGAGCGAAATGCTGCCAGAGATTGGCGGCATGCGAATGTTCGCCCGAGGCACCGCCGCCCCGCCTCCAGAAACCGAGATAGCTTTCCCACGGACCCGCGAGCCAGGAATGGGCTGCAAAGATGCCGCCCCAGTGCTCCCGAAACTCGACATCGATGGTTGCGATCTCGCCCAAACCTTCCTGCAGCGCGTCACCGGCGATCCGCGTGGCGCGGCCGACCACGTGGTCGTAGCCGCAAAAGACGGCGACCCCCGCTGCGGCGGCCTCCTCGATCAGCCGCTGTGCGCCCTCGAGCCCAGGCCCGCACAAGGGCTTCTCGATCAGCACCGCCTTCGGCCGCTCCGCGATCGCGGCGCTCGCCAGCGCGACATGGCTGTCCGGGGGGGTGCCGACACAGATCAGATCGTAGCCGCCTTCCGGCGCTTTGCTGGATTCGAACAGGCCGATGGCCTCGTCCCATTGACCGTACCGGCCCGGATAAATTTGCCGCCGCGTACGCTCCAACGCGTTGCGATCCACATCGCATAAGTCGACCGGCCAGCCTAGCGTGCGCGCCGCGTGTGAGAGGTGATTGCCGATCGAGCCGGCGCCGTGAACCTTCACCTT
>DASWAK010000195.1:0-2450 GCA_036391175.1 Pseudolabrys sp. | reverse complement strand
GAAATGTGGGTCAAGGTTCGCCGCTGAAAATCGAACGCGGCCTGAATAAATTGTGGAACAAAGGCGGCATTCAGTACGCGCCGCCCATCCGCTGACCCGGAGCCTGGACGGGGAGCCCGCAGCGGTCTATTCCGCGGCTCGGTGAGAAGGAGCTGCCGGCCCACGGGCCCGACGAGGGGTGCATGTCGAGTGAGCTTTCGGCGCCGCCGCGGCCCGCGCAGGTCGTGTTCTATAACGACCCCAAGATCCGCAGCGTTGCCTATCAGCTCGCCCTGTGCGCGGCGGTTGCCCTTCTGGTCTATGGCGCTGCTAGCAATGCGATTGAAAATCTCGCGCGCGCTAACATCGCTTCCGGGTTTGGGTTCTGGAATAACACCGCTGGCTTCGACATCAGCCAGACTCTCATCGAGTATTCGGCGCGAGGCTCCACGTACGGCCGCGCTTTCTGGGTTGGCCTGCTCAATACGTTGCTGGTTGCCGGGGTTGGCATTTTCTTTGCGACCATTCTCGGCTTTGTCATTGGTATATCGCGACTGTCGAGCAATTGGTTGCTGGCAAAGGTTGCGGGTGGCTATGTTGAGACCATCCGCAACCTGCCACTGCTGTTGCAATTGTTGTTCTGGTACAATGCCGTGCTCAAGGCGCTGCCGGACATTCGCGAAAGCATAGCCATCAACGGCGGCATCTTTCTCAACAATCGCGGCCTCTTTTTGCCGCAGCCGATTTTCAAAAACGGTTTCGGCGCGGTCGAGATCACTTTGCTCGCCGGCATCGTCGGAGCCGTGGCGTTTTATATCTGGGCGCGCAAGCGGCAGGAGCGAACCGGGCAGCAAGCGCCGGTGTTCTGGGTCGCGCTTGTGTTGGTGATGGGCCTGCCGTTCGCCGTGTTCATCTTTGCTGGTTTCCCGCTTGGCTTCGAATTTCCGCAGGCCGGGCGCTTCAATATTACCGGCGGCGTGGAAATCCTGCCGGAATTCGCGGCCCTGCTGTTCGGCCTCTCGATCTACACTGCAGCATTTATTGCCGAAGTTGTACGCGCCGGCATCCTGGCGGTATCGCGCGGTCAGAGTGAGGCGGCCTATTCGCTGGGACTTCGGCCGGGGCCGACGCTCCGGTTGGTCGTGGTACCGCAGGCGATGCGGGTAATTATCCCGCCGCTCACCAGCCAATACCTCAATCTGACGAAAAACTCTTCGCTGGCGGTGGCGATCGGTTATCCCGATCTGGTGCAGGTGTTTACCGGCACCGTACTCAACCAGACCGGCCAGGCGGTGGAGGTCGTCGCTATCACGATGCTCGTGTATCTAGCTATCAGTCTCGGCACCTCGCTGCTGATGAACATTTACAATAGTCGCATGGCCTTGGCGGAGCGGTGAGGACGCCCACATGACCATGGCCGAAGGCGATCTTGCCGTCACCGAAATCGCATTCGTGCGCAAAGACAATATTGCGCCGCGGCCGCCACCGGCCGTGATGACCGGCGCGCTCGGGTGGCTGCGCGAAAATCTTCTGTCGTCGCCATTCAACATCGCGCTCACGATTTTGATCGTGTTGCTGTTTGCATGGGCAATTCCGGAACTGGTCAAATTCCTGCTGATCGATGCGGTATGGACCGGCAGCGACCGTGACGCGTGTCTTGGGTCCGTACAGCATCGCGAAATCGGTGCCTGCTGGCCGTTCGTCTGGGAACGGCTACCTTATTTCATCTACGGATCCTATCCGATTTCCGAGCGTTGGCGCGTCGATGTTTTCTTCGCGATGCTGGCGATAGGCATTCTTTGGCTGTTGTGCCTTAACGCGCCGCGGCGCGATCTCGCCGCCGTCTATTTCTTCGCAATATTGCCCGCGGCGTCGTTCATCCTGCTGACTGGGTGGGCAGCGATCGGCCTGCAGCCGGTTGACACAGTCCTGTGGGGCGGCGTGCTGGTGACCATCGTGGTTGCCTCGGTCGGCATCGTCGTCTCGCTGCCGCTCGGAATACTTCTGGCGCTTGGCAGGCGCTCACACATGCCAGTGGTGAGATCGCTGTCAGTGATCTTCATCGAATTCGTGCGCGGTGTGCCGCTGGTGACGGTGCTGTTCATGGCCGGTGTAATGTTGCCGCTGTTCATGCCGGAGCAACTATCGCCTGACAAACTGGTGCGCGCCCTGGTCGGCATTGCGCTGTTTGCATCCGCCTATATGGCGGAAGTCGTTCGGGCCGGTCTGCAAGCCATCCCAAAGGGCCAATATGAGGGCGCTATGGCGGTGGGCCTGCGTTATTGGCAAATGATGCGGCTGATCATATTGCCGCAAGCACTGAAAGTAACGATTCCAAATATCGTCAACACGTATATCGGCTTGTTCAAGGACACCACGCTCGTCTTTATCGTCGGCATTTTCGATCTCCTGCGCACGATCGAAGTGGCACGCATCGATCCCAAATGGGCAACGCCGGTAACCAGCACGAC
>DASWAK010000194.1:0-8864 GCA_036391175.1 Pseudolabrys sp. | reverse complement strand
GGCAAATACGGGCGTGAACGCGCCGGCATCGCCGCTACTGTGATTTCCTATCGCGGCCGCTCGGCAATCCGCGAGGTCAGCAAGGCTTTTGGTTTGAGCGAAGACACCATTGGCGCGCTGTCGTCGTCGATCTGGGGTGGCGGCGGTGGCGCGGTATCGCAAGACGCTGTCACACGCACCGGCCTCGACCCGCAAAGCCGTCGTATGCGCCAGATCGTTGCACTCGCGCGAGAAATCAACGGTTTCCCGCGCCATCTTTCCCAGCATGTCGGCGGTTTCGTTATCACCCGCAGCCGGCTCGACGAAGTCATGCCAATCGGCAATGCGGCGATGGATGACCGCACCTTTGTCGAATGGGACAAAGACGACCTTGACGCGCTGGGTATCTTGAAAATCGACGTGCTTGGCCTCGGCATGCTGTCCTGCCTGCGCAAGGCGCTCGATCTGGTGGACAAGCACTACGGCGAGCGGCTCATGCTTTCCACCATCCCGTCCGAAGACCCTGCCGTATACCGCATGCTGCAACGCGCGGACTCGCTCGGCGTATTCCAGGTGGAAAGCCGAGCACAGATGACCATGCTGCCGCGTTTGAAGCCACAGAATTTCTATGACCTAGTGATCGAAGTAGCGATCGTACGGCCGGGCCCGATCCAGGGCGACATGGTGCATCCTTATTTGCGCCGCCGGCGCGGCCAGGAATCAATCTCGTATCCCTCAAAGGAACTTGAAGCGGTGCTGTCGAAGACTCTGGGCGTGCCCCTTTTTCAGGAGCAGGCGATGAAGATCGCCATCGTTGCCGCCGGCTTCACGCCGTCGGAAGCCGACCGGCTACGCCGCGCCATGGCAACCTTCAAACGTGTCGGTACCATCGGCACTTTCCAGCGCAAGATGATCGACGGCATGCTGGCCAATGGCTACGAACGCGATTTCGCCGAGCGCTGTTTCCAGCAAATCGAAGGCTTCGGCGAATACGGATTCCCGGAAAGCCACGCGGCGAGTTTTGCGCTCCTGGTCTATGCCTCGGCCTGGCTGAAATGCCGCTATCCGGACGCATTCGCTGCCGCGCTTTTGAACGCCCAGCCGATGGGTTTCTATGCACCAGCACAGATCGTGCGGGACACGCGCGAGCACGGCGTCGAGATTCGGCCACCTGACATCAACCATTCACACTGGGATTCGACGCTCGAACCAGGCCTGCGCGCAGCCGAGCGCCTGCATGAACTCCATCGCGAGATGCGGGACGATGTGCACACTACCTGCGCCGTCCGCCTCGGCCTGCGCGAGATCAAGGGACTGAGCGAGGAAGACGCCATGCTGGTCGTGGAAAAGCGCGGCGGTGCCTACGATTCCGTACGCGATGCCTGGCTGCGCACCGGACTTTCTCCGCGCGTGCTAGAACGGCTGGCCGATGCTGATGCCTTCGGCTCGCTTGGCTTGACTCGCCGTGAAGCGCTGTGGGCCGCCAAGGCGCTCAGCCGCGTCGGTGACCGCGACGACGATCTGCCGTTGTTTGCCATTGATGGCAATGCCACACCGACACGCGTCGTCTCACGCGAGCCCGACGTACACCTGCCCCCGATGCCCATCGGCGAGGAAGTTATCAACGACTATCGTTTCCTGCACCTGTCGTTGCGCGCACATCCGGCACAATTCCTGCGGCTCGACCTTGACGCCCGCGGCATCAAGCAAAACGAGACGCTACGCCGCACAGCCTCTGGCGCGCGCACGCGCATCTCCGGGCTGGTTACTTGCCGGCAGCGGCCGGGCTCGGCCAACGGCGTCGTGTTCATGACCATCGAAGACGAAACCGCAGTCGCCAATGTGATCGTATGGCCGAAAGTATTCGAGTGCCTGCGGCCTGTGGTCTTAGGCGCGCGCTATGTAGCGGTCACCGGCCTCGTGCAGGAAGAAAGTGGCGTCATCCACGTCGTTGCCGGTCAGCTAGAGGACCTTACGCACTTTCTGGCACGGCTGGCCGAACATGGCGCCGAGATCGACGGCCTGGCACGCTGCGACGAGGTACGCCGGCCGATCGAAGATCAACGCGAAGCACGTCTCGCCGGTGGCCGCCACAACCGCCTCGTCCGGCTCATAGGCGAAATGCCGGAACTCGTGGGCGATCTCGACGTCTCAGCGCGCGGCTCGGCGCATGCGCCGACGCGGCGGGCTATTGCGGCACCACTTCGCCGCGTCCAACATTGACGCGGTCGGCCTCCAGCGCACCATCTGACTTCTTGCGTGCGCGCACGATCGTAATACGCGCACCGGGCTTCAGTTCGCTCTTATCGCCCACCACATAGGCGCGGATGATGGCATCGGGCGGCACCACAATTTTCTTTTCGCCGTCCTTGTATTTAACCATCACCACCTGCCCATCGACGCTGGCCACCGTCTGGTCGACCGTACCGTTGGTCATCGTGCTGTTCGGTCGCACGTCCCACGGCCGATGGCCCTCACTCAGCCCACGCTGAGATTCGGCCAGAATCGTCACCTGGATTGCGCGCTGGCTTCCATCCGGCTGCGGCATCGCGCCGACGCCAATATAAGAGCCGGGCTTGACGTCGGCGAGCTTTGCCTCGGCCACGCCGAACACTGTGGCATTCGCGGCGAGACTGACCTTCACCTCGCTGAGCTTGTCAGACCTGATCGCCAGTACACGACCGTCGAAACTTTCGACCACGCCGGTAACGCGCAAAGTTTGCTGCTGTGCTCCTGAAACGCCAACCACGAACAACAGGAGAACAAAGGCGAAGGCAAATCGTCTGATCATCGTGTCACATCGCCGGCGTCACGCTGCGGCCGACATACATCGTCTTCGCCAGTATCGAACCATCGGGTTGTTTGTCCCAACCGAAGATAATGATCTGCGCTCCCGCCTTGAGCTCATCTTTATTGCCGGGCGCGGCCGCCGCGATCGTGGTTTGGGGCGTCACGACAATTTTCTTTTCGCCGTCTTTGTATTTCACCATCAGTGTTTCGCCGTCCTTCGACGTCACTATGTTCTCAACGTAAGCATTGGTCATGGTGCTCCCTGGCCGTGCATCCCACGGCCCATGACGGTCAGGCACTACGCCGCGCTGCGCCGGCAAGAAAATATGAATCGAGAAAGCCTCGATGCTACCGTCTGATTGCGGCATGCCAGCGATGCCGATGAAGCTGTCGTTCTTGATGTCGGCGAGCGAAGCTTTCTCCAGCGCCGAGACGCGCACGTCGTCGGCCAGTTTCACATTAAGTATGGTACCGTCGCGCGCCTTCAGCGACAGTACACCGCCATCGACCTTCTCGATCTGACCGCGGATGCGGCCTGGCTGCTGCGCGTAAGCGGCCGTCGCAACCATTAGCGCAACAGCCGCAACGGCAAACCACCGCGCCATATTCGATTTATACATTTCGAAATCCTCCCGATGTGGTTATACTATACAAGCCGCCTCGATCAGGCGGATAACCTTATTCCGCGGCTGCGATGTCTCACTTTTTCTTGAGCAGGTCGGCTTCGACCAGTGCCCGCAGTTCCGCGGTTACCTCCGGGCGCACGCCGAACCAGAGCTGGAAGCCGCGCACTGCTTGATGCAGCAGCATGCCGAGCCCGTCGGCTGTGCGTAAGCCCCGCGCGCGCGCCGAGGCAAGCAGTCCGGTCACCAGGGGATCATAGACCAGGTCGGCGACCACCAGGGATGGAGGACAGCGAAGATTGAACTCGAGTGGCGGCTGCCCGACCATTCCGAGTGTCGTGGTGTTGACCAAGAGTCCCGCTCCGCCGAGTAATCCGGTGGTCTCCTCCCAACCGGCGACCTGCACGCGCGCGCCGAATTTCTTCTGCAAAGCCTTCGCGCGTGCCTCGGTACGGTTGATCACATAGACGCGGCCGACTTCGCGGGCGAGCAATGCGAATACCACCGCGCGCGAGCCGCCACCGGCGCCGAGCACCACAGCAGTCGACAGGCCGCGATCCCAGCCCGGCGTAGCAGCATCGAGATTGGCAAGAAACCCTTCGACGTCGGTGTTGGTCGAGCGGAGCTTGCCGTCGTCGTACCAGAGCGTGTTGGCAGCGCCGACGGCTCGCGCGCGATCATCGGGTTCTGACAGCTTGAGCGCGGCCTCCTTGTGCGGCACTGTGATGTTGGCCCCGACATAGCCATTGGCGCTCAGATTCTTGACGAAATCGGCGAACTTCTCCGGAGGCACCGCTTCACGCCGGTACTCTGCATCGAGCTTGTGCTGCTTGATCCAGTAATTGTGGATTAACGGCGAGCGCGAATGCCCGGCGGGCCAGGCGATGACGCAGACGGCTTTGTGTTCTTTACTCATTACTCCGCTACATTATGTTGCGTCAGCGCCCGGTGCATGTAGTCCGCGCCGCACGACCCGTCAACGCTTACGACTCGGCTCCCTACGCGACATTTTTTCCCTTTACCACCTTCACTTGTGTGACCCAGAAATGCTGGCCGGAACAGCGCGCTCATGAAATCCATTTTCCTCGATTGTAACGACCAGCTTGCCCCCGTTTGGAAAAGAGTCATCCGCCCAGACGATCCTTCAATTGACGTCAACCGCAAGGCATTCGCACGCGACGAGCTGCCGCGCATCATCGGCGGCTACGATATCGCAATCGACGACCACTCCTACATGCCGACTCCGCTGGTCACGCAATGTCCCGATCTCAAGCACATTGTTTTCCTTGGCACAGGGGCGGCGAGCTACATGAATGTCGATGAGCTCAATGCACGCGACATCAAGGTACACATAATCAAAGGTTACGGTGACACCGCGGTGGCCGAGCACACCATCGCGCTGTTGTGGGCATGCGCGCGAGAGCTCGCGCGCATGGATCGCGAGGTACGTAGCGGCGTTTGGACGCCGCACGAAGGTGTGCAACTCCTTGGCAAGACGCTGGGTGTGATCGGGCTTGGCGGCATCGGCCGTGAGGTGGCGCGCATCGGCAAGGGTATAGGCATGAACGTGATCGGCTGGAATCGCACCAGGCATGCCGAGATCGATGTGCCATTGGTGGATATCGATACGCTGCTCGCCCGCGCCGATGTGGTATCAATGAATTTGACGCTCGGCGACGAGACGCGCGGGTTTCTCTCCGCTGAACGGATCGCGCGCATGAAGAAGGGCGTCATCTACATCAATACCGCGCGCGGAGCGCTCGCCGATGAGGCCGCACTAATTGCAGCGCTCCAAAGTGGCCACATCCGCCACGCGGGGCTCGACGTGTTCCATAACGAGCCGTTACCATCGGATCATCCGCTGGCGAAGCTCGATAACGTGACGCTGTCTGCGCACGCAGCATTCCGCACACCGGAGGCTTCCGAAACGCTGCTGCGACGTGCGATCGATATCGTGAAGAAAATCGTCGGCTAAAGCTCGCAGGTATTGACATTAACCCCGCTCATTAGCCCCGCTCCTATTTGTGCGGCCTATATACTTGGCATGCAACCTTGTCGCGAGCGCCATGCCCGCATTGACCTGCCCGCGTTCCCGGTCACAATAAGAAAAAAGACGGGGAGGACGCGTGAAGCCAGCGCCATTTGCATACAAGAAGGCGCGCTCGCTCGACGAGGCGGTAGCGCTGCTTGGCGAGAAGGACGCGAGGCTGCTGGCCGGTGGGCAGAGCCTGATTGCCACGTTGAATATGCGCCTGTCCGCGCCGAACCTGCTCATCGATATCAATGGCCTGACTGACCTCAACGGCATTTCCGTGAAAGGCGGCGCGGTAGAAATCGGCGCACTTGCGCGTCATGCCCAGGCCGAGCGTTCCGACGTGATTGCCAAGCATGCGCCGTTGATCGCATGCGCCATGCCGCATATCGGCCATCCCGCTATTCGCAATCGCGGCACGCTCGGTGGTTCGATCGCCTTTGCCGATCCTGCCGCGGAATTGCCCGCTTGCCTGCTGGCACTTGACGGAGAGATCGAGGCGACTGGGCCGAAAGGGAAGCGCACCGTCAAGGCGCCGGATTTCTTCAAAGGCTTGTTCGAGACGGCATTGGCGCCGCAGGAGGTGCTCACGGCTATCCGCGTGCCAGCGGCGAACAAAGACATGCGCGTTGGCTTTGCCGAGCTGGCACGCCGCCACGGCGACTACGCGATCGTCGGCCTTGCCGCCAGCGCGCGCCCCGACGGCAAGGGCCTTGCTGACGTGCGGCTCGCCTATTTCGGCGTCGGCAATGCGCCGGTGCGGGTCAAAAAAGCCGAGACGGCGCTGGCCAGCGGCCATATCGATGCCGCGGTTGCCGCGCTCGATCTTGATCCGAATGACGACGTCCAGGCGACCGCCAAGGTGAAAAAACATCTCGCCGGCGTGTTGCTCCGCCGCGTGGCCAAACAGCTGCTGGAGGCGCGGCCATGAGTGACCACGCCCTCGACATTTCGCTGACCGTCAATGGCGAGCGCGTGCAGGAGCGCGTGGATGCTCGCACGACGTTGGTCGATTTCCTGCGCGAGGGTCTTGCCCTCACAGGCAGTCACGTTGGCTGTGAGCACGGCGTCTGCGGCGCCCGCACCGTGCGCGTAAATGGCGAAATCGTGCGTGGCTGCCTGATGCTGGCGGTGCAGTGCGACGGCGCCAAGGTCGAGACAATCGAAGGACTGTCTGATTCCGGCGAAGTCGCCGATTTGCAAGCGGCGTTCGAGCAGAGGAACGCCCTGCAATGCGGCTATTGCACGCCCGGCATGCTTGCCGCCGCGCAGGATCTCCTCAAGCGAGGTGGCGTCCCGAGCCGCCACGAAATCCGCGAGCATCTATCCGGCAACTATTGCCGTTGCACCGGCTATCACGCCATCGTCGATGCTGTGGAAGCAGTGGCGCAAGCCCGCGCGGGAGCCAAGAAATGAAAATCACTGACGATTCCCCGCCTGTGCTTACCGCGCTCGATCGGCCCAATTCTTACATTGGCCGCTCGGTACCCCGGCCGAATCTGCAACGCCTGACGCAAGGCCGCGGGCAATATGTCAGCGACGTCACGTTGCCACGCATGGCGCATGTTGCTTACGTGCGGTCGCCGCACGCGCACGCGCGTATCGTCAAGATTGACTCCGAGGCCGCAAGGAAAGCGCCGGGTGTGATTGCGGTTGTCACCGGCGCTGAACTTGCCAAAGTGATGACGCCCTGGGTTGGCGTGCTCACCCATTTGAAGGGCCTGAAATCCGCGCCACAAAGTCCAATCGCCGTCGAACGAGCGTGCTGGCAGGGCGAGGCCGTGTGCGCCGTGGTCGCGCGTACACGCGCCAAGGCTGAGGATGCCTGCGAACTGGTCGACGTAAGTTATGAGGAATTGCCGGCAGTCACAGACCCGGAAATCGCGCTCGATGGCAAGACGCCAGTCATCCATGCCTCGCTTGGCGACAATCTTTGCTTCGAGCGTAAACTTGATGTCGGCTCGGTGGACAAGGCATTCGCTGAATCGGATGCGGTCGTCGAAACAACTTTTCGCTTCGGCCGTCATACCGGCGTGACCAACGAGCCGCGCGCAGTTGTCGCCGACTGGAATGAGGGCGATCGGCGTATGACTGTCTATCATGGCACGCAAGCGCCCCACATGATGCAAAACTTGTTTGCCAAGCATCTGGGCGTTGCCGAGCATCAAGTCCGTGTGCTCACGAAGGACGTCGGCGGGTCGTTCGGTATTAAGGTGCACACTTACGCCGACGAGATGGCAACAGTCGCCTTGTCAAAGCTCCTCAAGCGCCCGGTAAAGTTCGTCGCTGATCGTATTGAAAGCTTTGTCACCGACATCCACGCCCGCGACCACCGCATCAAGGCGAAGATCGGCGTCAGCAAGGACGGCACGATCACCGCATTTGAGATCGACGACCTGACCGGCATTGGTCCTTACTCGGTCTACCCGCGCACCAGTGGCATTGAGGCCAACCAGATCGTCAACCTTACCGGCGGGCCGTACAAATGCCCGAACTATCGCGCGCAGACACGCGTGGTATTTCAGAACAAAAATGTCATGTGCCAGTATCGCGCGGTCGGCCATCCAATCGCGGTCGCTGTGACTGAAGGATTAGTCGAGCTCGCCGCCGCCAAGATCGGCATGGATCCCCTTGAATTGCGCCGGCGCAATCTCATTGCCGACGATGCCTATCCAACGCAGTCAGCCTCGGGCCTCAAGTTCGAGCTGTTGTCCCACCACGAGGCGCTCGCCCATCTCGACTCGATGATGAACTACGCCGGCCTGCGGGCGGAACAGAAGAAACTGCGCGAAAAGGCAATCTATCGCGGCATCGGTTTTGCGAGCTTCATCGAGGTCACCAACCCTTCGGCGGCCTTTTACGGTGTAGGTGGCGCGCGCATTACCTCGATGGACGGTGCCACCGTAAAGCTCGACGCCCAGGGCGCGATCATCGTGCACACCGGCGTCACCGAGCAGGGTCAAGGCGCTGAAGCCGTGGTGGCGCAGTGCGTTGCATCATCGTTCGGCGTGCCTATGGATAAAGTGCGGGTAATCACCGGCGACACCGACAATACGCCCTATGGCGGCGGGACATGGGCCTCGCGCGCGGCCGGCATCGGCGGCGAAGCGGCGTGGCAGGCCGGCAAGGCGCTGCGCGCTAACGTGCTCGCAGTGGCAGCAAGCATCCTGCAAGCCAAGCCGGACGAGCTCGATATCCGCAACGGCGTCGTGGTGGACAAAGCGAAGGGTACCGAGCGCCTTCCGCTCGATGAACTGGCGCGCGTCGCCTACTTCCGGCCCGATACGCTGCCGCCCGGCTTCCAGGCGGAGCTCATGGTGACACGCCATTACGTGCCGCGAGCCTGGCCATTTGCCTTCACCACCGGCATCCAGGGGAGTTATCTCGAAGTCGATACTGACACCGGTTTCGTGAAACTTCTGAAGCATTGGTGCGTGGAG
>DASWAK010000193.1:0-10787 GCA_036391175.1 Pseudolabrys sp. | reverse complement strand
CGAATCAGCCGCCCTTGGTAGTGTTGCGCCGGCCCCAGCCGCCGGTCCAGGATGAACGCATGCGTCGCATCAGCGCCATCTTCATTGCGGTCTGCATCGTGCTTATCGCCGCCTCGATCGGAGCGGTTCTCTATCTGGGCTTCAACATCGATGCCGGCATGTCGGCCATTGTGGCGCTATCCGCTCTCACTGGCATGGCCCTGCTCAATTCTGTCAGCAGCCGTCTACATGATCGCACCGATCTCGGCGACCAGATCGCCGACCTGTCGCGCGGCACCACCGATCTTGCCCGCCAGGTGGCGGAAATCTCGCGCCGTCTCAACGCGGTGGAAATCAAAATTGCATCGCCGCCTAATCGTGCGCGCTCCGCGACCGATCCATTGGCGACCGAAATCGGTGAGCTCGGCGGACTGGTGAAGCAGATTGCCGAGACCGTCGCGGCCCATGCCGCCGCATTGCAGAAGCAAGGCGTTCTATCGGCTCGCGCCGCTGCTGGCCCGCCGAAACCCGAGATCTCACGCGCGGCCGAAGGCGCGTTCGCACGAAGCGAAAACGATGTGGTCAATGGTGTGGAGCGCTTCCGCGGGCTGTCGCGGGAAAGCGTTGCTGACTTGATATCCAAGGCCGTCGACGCGAACCGCATAGACCTCTACCTGCAGCCCATTGTAACGCTTCCACAACGCAAGGTGCGCTATTACGAAGCAATGTCACGCCTGCGTACCGAAGAAGGCGACATCATCCCCGCAGTCGATTTTATCGACGTCGCTGAAAACATCGGCCTAATGCCGAAGATCGACAGTTTGGCAGTGTTCCGCTGCGTGCAGGTGACGCGCCGTTTGCTGTTGAAAAGCCGTGATGTCGGCCTGTTCTGCAACCTGAGCGCGGCGACTCTCACCGATGCGTTGATGTTCCGGCAGTTCCTCGATTTCATGGACGCCAACCGCGCGCTCGCGTCCTCCCTGATGTTCGAATTCACGCAAGAAGCTTGTCGCGCCTTTGGCCCGATAGAGCACGAGAGCCTGGCAGCGCTCGCTGAGCGCGGCTTCCGCTTTTCCATGGATCACATCGTTGACCTGCATATGGAGCCTAATGATCTGGTGGATCGTGCGTTCCGCTTTCTGAAGGTGCCGGCCAAACTGCTGTTCGACAAGGCTGCCGCAACACACACCGATATTGACCCCGAAGACCTCGCTGACCTCTTGGCGCGTTCCGGAATCGACCTAATTGCCGAGCGGATCGAAACCGAGACGACGGTTGTCGATCTGCTCGACTACGATGTGCGTTTCGGCCAAGGCTTCCTGTTCTCGCCGCCACGACCGGTACGGGCCGAGGCACTGCAAGGTTCGGCCAACGAACCTCTAAAGCCGGGTGCTGACGAGACACCGGGCGCATTATTGGCGGTTGGCTGACATCTTCTCATCGGTCATTGATGCGATACCTTGGCTACGTCATTGCGGGTTTGCTCGTTCGGCGTAATGACAGAGGAAGTTTTCATGACCGCTACTTTGCCACCCCTGATCCCAAAATTCTCGACCCTTGCACCCGCCTATGACGTGCTGCTGTGCGACGTCTGGGGCGTGATTCATAATGGCATTGCTGCCCATCCGCGTGCCTGTGATGCGCTGATGCGCACGCGTGCCCGCGGCGGCACGGTGATCCTGATCACCAATGCGCCGCGTCCGAGCGAAGTCGTTTCGCGTCAGCTTGAGCGGTTACATGTGCCGCGGGAGGTTTATGACGCCATCGTATCCTCTGGTGATGTTACCCGCAGCGTGATCGAGGAACGGCGTGGCCAGACGCTTTATCACCTCGGCCCTGAGCGTGACCGCTCGATATTCAACGGGCTCGACGTGCGCTTTGCTCCACCTGAGACTGCCGACTATGTGGTGTGTTCGGGCCTGGAAGATGACGAAGTTGAAACGCCGGATGATTACCGCGCGCGGCTCGAACCCATGCTGGCACGTAAGCTGTTCATGGTCTGCGGCAATCCGGACGTGGTGGTCGAGCGCGGGTCGACGCTGGTCTATTGCGCGGGCGCAATCGCCGACCTTTACGCGACCATGGGCGGCGAGGTGCTTTATGCCGGCAAGCCGTACCGGCCGGTCTACGAGATGGCGCTCGCAAAGGCGGAACGGGCTGCCGGTCGCAAAATCACGCTCAGCCGGGTGTTGGCGGTCGGCGATTCTGTGCGCACGGATCTCAAAGGTGCACGTACATTTGGTGTCGATTTCCTGTTCGTGACGTCGGGCATTCACGCCGAAGAGCTGGGTAGTCGCGAGCGGCCCGACAATGCCGCGCTGACGGCGACATTTACGGCCGCCGGCGGCATGCCAAAGGCAGTGATGCGGGAATTGAGGTGGTAGCCGTCAGGCCGCGGGAGCGGGGACTTCTGAGAATACGGCGTCGATCTTATTTTTGAGCGTCTGCGCGTTGAACGGCTTGACGATGTAGTTAGATACGCCTGCCTTCTTTGCCGCGATCACGTTCTCGGTCTTTGATTCCGTCGTGACCATGATGAACGGAATTTCGGCCAGCGAAGGATCGGAGCGCATTTCCTGCAAAAGGGCAAAGCCGGTCATCGGCTCCATATTCCAGTCGGAAATGACCAGACCGTAGTCCCGTCTGCGCAGTTTGGCGAGTGCGGTCGATCCGTCATTTGCATCGTCAACCTGCTCAAAACCAAGCTGCTTGAGCAAGTTATGCGTGATGCGAATCATTGTGCTGTAGTCGTCCACGACCAGAACAGGCTTGGTCAGATCGACAGCCATGGCGCATGCGCCCGCACCGGGCTCTCCCCAAAAGGCGGCGATAAATACCAGCGGGCCTTGAATAACCCGTTAATTTGAAAGTTTGTTAACGGCGCGCTAACCGTAGCTGCGCACTAAAAGTTTGCCGATGAAAATCATGTACACGTTTCTGACTTCCACCTCCTGCAACCGTCCGGAATCGCGATGAGCGAGCCCGCCATTCCGACGAAACACTTCCATGTCACGCGCGGTGGCGTGCAGGGCATTGATAGCGGGCCGCTTAACGGCGCCGTGGTGGCGATTGGCAATTTCGATGGCGTGCATCGCGGTCATCGCGCTGTGATCAGTGCTGCGCTAATGCGCGCTCGCGCGCTTGGGCGCAAGGCGGCGGCGCTGACCTTTACACCGCAT
The DNA here is from genome assembly GCA_036391175.1 of Pseudolabrys sp. GTDB lineage: Bacteria > Pseudomonadota > Alphaproteobacteria > Rhizobiales > Xanthobacteraceae > Pseudolabrys. Next base: position 7,629 of record DASWAK010000193.1, on the reverse strand, counting down.
CCGAGACTGTTTCTGCGCCCGCAGGATTCATTGTTTTTGCTTTCCAGCGAGCACGATAAGCTACGCCTGTTGGCGGCAACGGGGCTCGATGGTGCTATTATTATGGAATTCGACGCGGCGCTGGCCGCGACCTCGGCGGAGGATTTTATTGGCAAAATTCTCAGAGGCGGGCTCGGCATCGGCGGTGCGGCGATTGGCTTCGATTTTCATTTCGGGAAGAATCGCGCCGGTTCGCCGAGCTTCCTGGCCGAGCAGGGCGCGCGGCTCGGCTTCGCGGTTGACGTCTTACCGCCACTGGAGGACGAAGGCAGGCCGGTATCGTCCGGCGCGGTGCGCGCCGCCCTTGCCGCAGGCCGGGTCGTGGAGGCAACCGAGCTTCTGGGCGCGCCGTGGTTTGTGTCGGGCAAAATCGTCCATGGCGACAAGCGCGGTCGCGAACTCGGCTTTCCCACCGCCAATCTGAAGCTCGATTCTTCTTGTGGCCTCAAGCACGGCATTTATGCAGTTCGCGTCGAAATCGCGGGCAGGCGCCATGACGGCGTGGCGAGCTTCGGCCGACGCCCGATGTTCGATGACGGCGCGCCACTGCTCGAAGTATTCCTATTCGATTTTGACGGCGACCTTTACGGGCAGGCGATCGATGTTGCCTTCATCGGCTGGATCCGCCACGAGCAGAAATTCGAATCGATTGACGCGCTCAAGCGCCATATGGCGGCGGACGTCGCCCAGGCCCGTGATGCGCTCAAGCGCGTCGGCAACGCGTTTCCGGTGCTGGGTGACATTTAACCGATTGGCCTGTTACATAGCCCGCCATGTCGAAGCCCGCGCGCGACTATTCCGAGACACTGTTCCTCCCGCAGACGGAATTTCCGATGCGCGCTGGGTTGCCGCAGCGCGAAACGGAAATTCTGGCGCGTTGGGAGAAGGCGGACGTTTACCGCCAGCTTCGCAGCGCCGCCAAGGGCCGCGATAAATTCATCTTGCACGACGGCCCGCCATACGCGAACGGCAACATCCATATCGGCCATGCGCTCAATAAAATCCTTAAGGATGTGGTGACACGCAGCCAGCAGATGCTGGGTTTCGATTCCAACTACGTGCCGGGCTGGGACTGTCACGGCCTGCCGATCGAATGGAAAATCGAGGAAGAAAACTACCGCTCGAAGAACAAGACGAAGCCGAACCTGTCCGATCCCGCCGCGATGGTGGCCTTTCGGCAGGAATGCCGCGCCTATGCCGAGCACTGGCTTAACGTGCAACGCGAGGAGTTCAAGCGCCTCGGCGTCGAGGGCGATTGGGCGCATCCCTACACCACGATGGATTTCTTAGCCGAGGCGCAGATCGCGCGCGAGCTGATGAAGTTTGCCGCTAACGGCACTTTGTATCGCGGCTCCAAGCCCGTGATGTGGAGCGTTGTGGAGAAGACGGCGCTCGCCGAAGCGGAAGTCGAGTACGAGGACTATACGAGCGATACTGTGTGGGTAAAATTTCCCGTCAGCAATCCGGCGGACCTGCCGGTGGCCAAAGGTGCTTCGGTCGTCATCTGGACAACCACGCCGTGGACGATACCTGGAAATCGGGCGATCAGTTTTTCGTCCAAAATTTCGTACGGCCTCTACAGAGTGACTGATGCGCCAGCCGACAATTGGGCGAAGGTGGGTGAGCGTTTCGTGTTGGCCGATAAGTTAGCGGGCGACATTTTTAAGCAGGCGCGTGTCGTTTCTTACGAAAAGATCTCAGAGATCCCGGCAAACGCACTGGCGACGCTCACATGCGCTCACCCCTTTCGCGGTCGCGGCTATGATTTCGTCGTTCCCTTGTTCGATGGCGAGCATGTCACCGACGACACGGGGACAGGCTTCGTACACACAGCTCCTGGTCACGGCCGTGAAGACTTCGATATATGGATAAAGAATGCATCTCTATTGGATGCTGCCGGCATAAACATCGCCATCCCTTACACCGTCGACGAGAACGGCGCCTTCACCGAGGCCGCGCCAGGCTTTACCGGCAAGCGCGTCATCAACGACAAGGGCGAAAAGGGCGATGCCAACGAAGCGGTGATCAAGGCGCTGATCGAGACCGGCACGCTGATCGCGCGCGGCCGCCTGAAGCATCAATATCCGCATAGCTGGCGCTCGAAGAAACCCATTATCTTTCGCAACACGCCGCAGTGGTTCATCGCAATGGACAAGGGCATCGATAAGCCCGCCGACACGCTGCGCCATCGCGCCCTGACCGCCATCAAGATCACCCGCTGGGTGCCGGAGCAGGGCGAGACCCGCATCACCGGCATGATCGAGAGCCGGCCCGACTGGGTGATCTCGCGCCAGCGCGCCTGGGGCGTGCCAATCGCGGTGTTTATCAAGGAAAAGCCGGACGGCTCCGTCGATATCCTGCAAGATCCAGATGTCGAGTTGCGCATCGTCGAAGCCTTCGAGAAAGAGGGCGCCGATGCCTGGTACAAGCCGGGCGCGCGCGAGCGCTTCCTGGGCAAGCTCGCCAATGATAGCTGGAAAAAGGTCGACGATATTCTCGACGTCTGGTTCGATTCCGGCTCGACGCACGCCTTCGTGCTGGAGGATCCGCAGCATTTCCCGACGCTTGCCGGCATCAAGCGTAAGATGGACGGGGGCAAAGATACAGTGATGTATCTCGAAGGCAGCGACCAGCACCGTGGCTGGTTCCATTCATCGCTCTTGGAAAGCTGCGGCACGCGCGGGCGTGCACCCTTTGACGTGGTGCTTACCCACGGCTTTGTGCTCGACGAGGACGGCCGCAAGATGTCGAAGTCGCTCGGCAACGTTACGGCGCCACAGGACGTGATAAAACAATCTGGTGCCGACATTCTTCGCATGTGGGTCTGTGCGTCCGATTACGCCGATGACCTGCGCATCGGCCCGGAAATTCTCAAGACCACGGTCGAAACCTATCGTAAGCTGCGCAACACCGTACGCTGGATGCTCGGCAGCCTCGCGCATTTCCTCGAGGAGGATCGCGTCAAGTTCGACAAAATGCCGGAGCTGGAGCGGCTGATGCTGCACCGGCTGTTTGAACTCGACGCGCTGGTGCGCAAGGCTTATGCCGACTTCGACTACAAGCGCATCTTTGCGGCGTTATCGAGCTTCATGACCTCGGATTTGTCGGCGTTCTATTTCGACATCCGCAAGGACACGCTCTATTGCGATCCATTCTCGTCGGTGAAACGCAAGGCTTGCCTGACCGTGCTCGATCATTTGTTCCGCTGCACGGTCACCTGGCTAGCACCGATGCTTTGCTTTACGGCGGAAGAGTCATGGCTTTCCCGCTATGGCGGGGCTACAAAATCTGTGCACCTCGAAATATTTCCGGAGGTGCCGGCCTCCTGGCGCGACGAAAAGCTGGCGGAGAAGTGGCGCAAGATTCGTATCGTACGTCGCGTGGTCACCGGTGCGTTGGAAATTGAGCGGGCACAAAAGCGCATCGGCTCCTCGCTCGAGGCGCATCCGATTGTGCATGTATCGAATGCTGAACTGTATGAGGCAGTGGTGGATTGCGACCTTGCCGAGGTGTGCATTACTTCGGCCGCGACAATCGTTCAGGACGAGGGACCCGGCAGCGCGTTTCGTCTACCGGAAATCGCCGGCGTTGCAGTCGTACCCAATCTTGCCGAAGGCACGAAATGTGCTCGGTCGTGGAAGATTCTCACCACCATCGGGGCCGATCCCGAGTACCCGGATGTCTCGCCGCGTGATGCGCAGGCGCTGCGCGAATGGAAAGCCATGCGCAAGGCGGCGGAGTAATCCGTGTCCCACCTCGCTGGTCCGCAAACGCGCTTCGGATTTGCCGTTGCGGCGATTGTCTGTCTTCTCGATCAGGTGAGCAAAGTTTATCTCCTGCTCGTGTTCGATCTCGCTGCCAATGGACCAGTACGACTTGGTCCGTTCATCGACATCATTCTCGCCCGCAATACGGGTATCAGCTATGGCCTGTTCCAAACCCAAGGTCCGCTCGGTCAGTGGGTGTTGCTGGGGTTCAAGGCCGTCGCTATCCTGCTGCTCTGGATCTGGCTTGCGCACGCGAGGGACCGGCTTACCGCGCTCTCGCTCGGCTTGATTATTGGCGGGGCCTTCGGCAATGCAATCGACCGTTTGGCCTATGGTTGGGTCGCCGATTTCGTCTTTTTCCACATTTCCACGCCGAATTGGCAGTTCAACTGGTATGTTTTTAACCTAGCCGATGTAGCTATCGTTGCCGGGGTTATTGGCCTGTTGTATGACTCTCTTGTAATGGACCGCGCCGCAAAAGCGCCCTGATCCACCGCAAGAGTCGCGATAATTCAATGGATTCAAGGTCCGCTTCCGGATGAACATGATGCGTCTGACCAAGGTCTTCACAAGCTGCGCTGCCTTCGGGCTCGCGCTCGGCGCGACCGCGCTGCTGCTTTCCGCCCCCGCGCGCGCCGCCGATGATGACGTCTCGATCGATCAGAAATTTATGCGCAGCATCATGGAGGGGCTCGGCCTCAAGCGCGATGGCGAAGCGACTATCAACTACCGGGAACGCGCACCCCTTGTGCTTCCACCCAGTCGCGATCTGCCGCCGCCCGAGCGGAGCGACGCTGTCACTGCCAATCCGGCGTGGCCGAAAGATCCTGATGTTGCCCGCCGTAACGCGGAAGCGGCCATGGAGCGGGATCGGAATATCAGCGACGAGCGCGAACGCGAGCAGAATCCGCTGCGCCCCGATCAACTGGGTTCCGGAGCCCGCGTCAAGAAAAAGCAAGAGCGCGCCGACAACGGCTACCAGGCGCCGGCCTCTGGTTTCAGCGGTCCATTGTCACCATCGGAGCTTGGCTACAAAGGCAATCTGTTCGGCACGATGTTCGGCAGCAAAAAGGAAGAAACGGCAAAATTCACAGGCGAGCCGCCGCGCGCCTCGCTGACTGATCCTCCGCCCGGCTATCAAACACCGTCGCCGGATCAGCCCTATGGTGTCGGTAAGGCGTCAGCTCCGAAGCCGACGGACTACTATACTACGCATATTGAACCGGTTCGTTAACAGTGGTGGTCGCCAGTCTAGCTCTGTTGCGTGGCTGGTGGCGTAGTCGGATTTTGTGCTGCGGCACGATTGCAACATACCCAGGTCCAACATCGTGCTTGCCAAAACAAACTTAACGCTCATCGCGCTTGTTGGCGCGCTCACTTCTTCTTCGCTTGCCGCCGAGCAGGCTGGTCCCGAAGTCGCTGATTTCACCCTTGCCAACGGCTTGGAGCTGGTGGTCATCCCCGACCACCGTGCGCCGGTGGTCACGCATATGATCTGGTACAAGGTGGGTGCGGCCGATGAAACGCCGGGCAAGTCGGGATTGGCACACTTCCTTGAGCATCTCATGTTCAAGGGCACCGCCAAAAATCCGGCCGGGAAATTCTCGCAGGTGGTCGCGCGCATCGGCGGCCAGGAGAATGCCTTCACCTCGCAGGACTACACCGGCTATTTCCAGCGTGTGCCAAGTGAGCAGCTCAAGACTGTCATGGAATTCGAAGCTGACCGCATGACTGGCCTCCAGCTCACCGATGAAGTCGTGTTGCCCGAGCGCAATGTCATTCTCGAGGAGCAGAACCAGCGCGTTGGAAACAATCCCGGTGCTCGCCTTACCGAGCAGGTCGACGCTGCGCTTTATCTGAACCATCCATATGGAAAGCCGGCCATCGGTTGGCGCCATGAAATGGAGCAGCTCTCCCGCGATGACGCCATCGGTTTCTACCGCCGCTTCTACGCCCCCAACAATGCGGTGGTCGTGATCGCCGGCGACATCGATCCAGCGCAGGCGCGTGCGCTTGCCGAAGGTACTTATGGCAAGATAGCTCGCCATGGCTCTATGGCGCCGCGGCTGAGAGCACAAGAGCCGCCGCCCGTGGCGGTACGCTCGCTCACACTCGCCGATCCGCGAGTCGAGATGCCGACTCTACAACGAGCGTACCTGGTGCCGTCGTTCAGCGCGGCCAAGCGTGGCGAGTCCGAAGCGCTTGAAGTGCTCGCGCACATTCTTGGGAGCGGCTCCAACAGCCGTCTCTATCGCGCGCTGGTCATTGACAAGCGGCTCGCAGTCGTAGCCAACGCCTGGTACGACGCGAGCGAGTTGGACATGTCGAAATTCGGTGTCCACGGTTCGCCACGACCCGGCGTTACGCTGCCCCAGCTGGAGACGGAAATGGACGCGGTCATCGCCCAGGTCATCGATAAGGGTGTCACAGAAGAAGAGTTGGAGCGCGCCAAGACCCGGTTGATTGCGGACGCGGTCTATACCCAGGATAACCAGGCCAGTATGGCTCGCTGGTACGGTACTGCACTGACTACAGGCGCATCTGTCAATGACGTGCGGCGCTGGCCGGATCGCATCCGTGCCGTGAGTGCCGATCAGGTGCGGGATGCCGCGCGGCAGTGGCTCGACAAGCGGCGCTCCGTCACAGGCTATTTGATCAAGGATGTAAGCCCACAGGCGGAGAAGCGGTCATGAACCGGTTCGCTGCATCGATTCTTTGTGCTGTAGCCGCACTGGTGGCGGGTGCGGGCACTGCCCCGGCAATGACGATCGAAAAGATCGTCAGCCCGGCCGGTATCGAGGCCTGGCTGGTGCGTGAAAAGGCAATACCGCTGGTCACATTAAACTACGCATTTCATGGCGGTGCCACTCAGGACGAGACGGATAAGGCCGGCACAGCCCATCTTGCTGCAGACCTGCTCGACGAGGGCGCCGGCGGTCTCGACAGCAAGGCCTTCCATGAGCGTCTGGAAAATCATGCTATCGAACTCGGCTTCCAGGTAGGTCGCGACTATTTCCATGGATCACTGCGCTCCCTGAACGAGTACCGGGACGAGGCGTTTGAGCTTCTGCGCCTCGCACTCACGAATCCACGCTTCGATGCCGACACGGTCGAGCGAGTACGCGGGCAAGAGCTGGCGTCCCTTCAGCGCGATACGACCAATCCCAATGATCTCGCCAGCCGCCGCTGGTGGCAGACCGCTTTCCCCGACCACCCCTATGGGCGCGAAAGCAAGGGCACACTGGAAACAATGCCGCGTATCACTGCCGACGATCTGCACGATTACGTGCGTCGCGTGTTTGCACGCAATGAGCTGAAGATTTCAATTGTTGGCGATGTCGATGCCAAAACGGCCGGCGCGCTGATTGATCGTGCATTCGCTGGACTCCCGGCGAAAAACGATCTTAAGCCGGTGGCAGATGCGACGCCGACTGGCCTCGGGCGCCGCATCGTGATCAATGTGGACGTGCCGCAGGCGGTGGTCAACTTTGGCGGTCAGGGCATCGCACGCCACGACCCCGAATTCATGGCCGCGTATGTTGTGAATCATATTCTGGGAGGCGGCAGCTTCTCCTCACGACTCTACCGAGAGGTGCGTGAAAAGCGCGGCTTGGCTTACGGCGTATCCGACAGCCTTGTCTGGTTCCGGCGCGCCGCTGTCGTACTCGGCGGGACCGCCACTCGGGCCGACCGTACAGCCGATGCGCTCGCCGTAATCGAGCACGAGGTCAAGCGCATGGCCGATGAAGGTCCGACCCCCGACGAGCTCGCTGCCGCCAAGTCGTTCCTCAAGGGCTCCTATGCGCTCACGCTCGACACCTCC
>DASWAK010000192.1:0-6112 GCA_036391175.1 Pseudolabrys sp. | reverse complement strand
GGAGACCATTAACATCATCATACTTTTTTTGGTTGCCTCCATCGCCTGGGTAGTATGGACAGAGCGGAAAAGCAAACAGGCGTTAGACAAGGATGCCTTGGATCAGGCGTGGCGTGAAGTGCTCGATGACCCGCATTATATGGAGCGGCGTCATTATGAAGAGCGTAAGCGTGTAGAAGATCAAGCGCGGGCGGCCGCTACCAATCGCTGATCGCGCAACGAAGATCACTTCTGATGAGCCCGACGAAAACCATGATGCGATTGGTACTTGCAGTTGCCGTCTCAGCGGCGGCACTTTGTTTCAATGTTTCAGATAGCCGAGCCTTTGAGCACGGCCCTTGGTGCGCAGTCACTGATCAGGGCACTGGTAACATGTACTGGGATTGCCAGTACAACTCGCTCGAAGAGTGCGTTCCGAACGTGCTGTCTGGCAATCGGGGCTTTTGCAACCTGAACCCGGCCTTCGGATTGTATGCAGCCAACCCGACCCAACACCGAAAGCATCGCAAGCGGCACTAGGCCAATCATAAAAATGCGCGCGAGCGTGACGCCAGTGTGCTTCTGATACTCGGCGGACCTTTCGACTCGGCACCCGCGATATCCCCTATTGGCCCATAGCGGACATCAGCTACTGCATCGCACATGATGTCCGCTTTCGGGGGTAAAGCGGACATGGCCTATTGCAGTGCAAATGTCTGCTTATGACCCAAAGCGGACATTAGTGGGCTCTTTGCCGGTGCGGGTTCGAGCCGCTACCATCCCTCATTCTGAGCTTGAGGTCGGCAATGAGACGGCGCGAGTTCATTAGATTAGTCGGCGGCGCGGCAGCTTGGCCGCTGACCGCGCGCGCGCAGCAGACGGCGATTCCGGTAATAGGTTTTATCAATGCCGATTCTTCCAAGGGTCACGCGCGGGAATTGTCCGCCTTTCTCAAAGCGCTGGGCGAAGCCGGCTACGTCGAGGGCCACAATGTTGCGATCGAATACCGCTGGGCGGAGGGCCAAAACGAGCGGTTGCCAGCAATGGCAGCCGATCTGGTTCGCCGCAAGGTGGCCGTCATTGCCGCCACCAGCACGCCGGCGGCGCTTGCTGCAAAGGCGGCGACTACGACCATTCCAATCGTCTTCGAGACGGGTGCCGACCCGATCCAGCTAGGCCTGGTCCCCAGCCTGAGCCGGCCGGGCGGTAACGTCACAGGCGTGACCCAATCGAACGCGGAGATAGCGCCGAAGCGGCTCGAGTTACTGCACGAATTGCTCCCAACGGCACGCACGATGGCGCTCCTCGTCAACCCGGCCGAGCCTTCTATTGCGGAACCCACAGCGAAGGAGGTGCTCGCGGCTGCCCGCACTTTGGGGTTGGAGCTCCATGTCCTGAATGCCAGCAGCGAAGCCGACTTCGATGAAGTCTTCACCAAGCTGTCCCAGTTGCAGGCGGGTGGGCTCGTCATCGTCGCTGGCCCGTTCTTCAGTGGCCATCGTGAACAGCTTGGCGCGCTAACGCTGCGCCATGCCGTGCCGGCAATTTTCCAGAATCGCGCGTTCACTGCGGCCGGAGGTTTGGTGAGTTACGGATCGGACATTACGGACGCATACCGCCTGACCGGCGTCTATACCGGCCGGATTCTCAAGGGCGACAAGCCCGCCGACCTCCCAGTCCAGCAGGCAACAAGAGTCGAACTGTACATCAACCTCAAGACCGCCAAGGCGCTCGGCATCACCGTGCCACTGCCATTGAGCGGTCGCGCCGACGAGTTGATCGAATAGCGTTCCTTTTTGCTGCATTGCATGAGTCCGCTTTTGGCCCAAAGCAGACATGACGGTTTGCACCGCACATGTCCGCTTTCGGGGGTAAAGCGGACATGAACGCTTGCGGAAATCCGCTTTCGCGGTCGCTATTGGGGGCAAAGCGGACATACCCTTTTGCACTGCACATGTCTGCTTCTGACCCAAAGCGGACATACCCCTTCAAGCGGCTAAGCGAAGCCGGTACACTATCTTGTTCATTAGCCTCGGGGGAGGCAATGAGACGGCGCGAGTTCATCATGCTGGCCTGCGGCACAGCAGCCGCATGGCCGCTTGCCGCACGGGCGCAGCAGCAACCGGTGCCAGTGGTTGGTTTTGTCCACACCGCATCGCCCGGGGACGCCTCGCACTTCGTGGCCGCCTTCCGGCAAGGTCTCAAAGAAACCGGCTTAGTCGAAGGCCAAAACGTGGCAGTCGAGTTCCGCTGGGCGGAGCGCCAGCATGATCGACTGCCTGAGCTTTATGCCGATCTGGTACGCCGACAGGTGACCGTGATCGTCGCAGCAGGTGGTGAGCCTTCGCCACAGGTTGCCAAGGCGGCAACTCAAACGATCCCCATAGTGTTCACCGCCAACACCGATCCTGTTAGGCAGGGTCTGGTCGCGAGCCTTAATCAACCTGGCGGCAATCTCACCGGTATCACCATATTTGGCGCGGCCGCCGTGGCTAAGCGATTGCAGCTGCTGCGCGAACTCACGCCGCAAACTGCTACCGTCGCTTATCTCGTGAATCCGAACAACCCGAACCGTAGTATCGAACTGAGCGCTGCGGAGACGGCTGCCCATTCTCTCAAGATGGAAATGCTCGTCATTGATGCTGGCAGCGAAAGCGAAATCGAAACGGCGTTCGCAACCATGGATAAACATAGAGCCGGCTCGCTCCTCGTCGCCTCTGACACGTTCTTCTGGCAGCGGCGCGACCAGCTCTCGTCGCTAGCAGCACGACACCGGATACCGGCGATCTACTACCTACGCGAATTTGCTCAGGCAGGTGGTCTAATAACTTACGGGAACAGCGTGCCAGACATGTATCGCCAGGTGGGCATCTACACCGGGCGGATTCTCAAAGGCGAGAAGCCCGCTGACTTGCCGGTTCAGCAGTCGTCCAAGTTCGACCTAGTGATCAATCTCAAGACCGCTAAAACGTTAGGTCTCACCGTGCCATATGGCCTGCTGAACGCTGCCGATGAGGTGATCGAATAGGCGCGGCTGCGCATGTCCGCTTATGGCCCATAGCGGACATCTCTAATTGCACCGCACATGTCCGCTTTCGGGGGTAAAGCAGACATGACCTTTTGCGAGAATCCGCTTTCGCGGTCGCTATTGGGGGTGAAGCGGACATCGCTTTTTGCGGCGCACATGTCCGCTAGTGACCCAAAGCGGACATTGGCTGTGCGCTGCGGCAATGGTTTTGATATCGGTTTCAGCCCCTATCAAAGTGCTCGTTTGAGCCGGCCCCTTCCAGTGAACTAGTTCTTGGCATTACCATCACTTCACTTGATCCTCGGGGGCGGTAATGAGGCGACGCGAATTCGTCAAGTTCATTGCTGGCTCGGCGATAGCGCATCTGCCTATCGCTGCGCGAGCGCAACAGTCGGCAATGCCGATTGTTGGTTTTCTTAACACCGCTGCTGCGCATGACTACAAGCGGCAATTGGCGGCCTTCCTCAGAGGACTGGGTGAAACAGGCTATGTTGAGGGCCGCAACGTAACCATCGAATACCGTTGGGCGGAGGGTAACAACGATCGCTTGCCGGCGCTGGCAGCAGACCTGATTGGTCGTCAGGTCGCGGTGATCGCTGCAACTAGCACCCCCGCCGCGCTCGCAGCCAAGGCCGCGACGGCTTCCGTTCCGGTCGTTTTCGAGGTTGGCGCCGATCCGGTTCAGCTCGGCCTGGTCAGCAATCTGAACCGACCGGGTGGCAATGTCACGGGCGTGACGCAAACGAACGTGGAAATGACGCCGAAGCGGCTGCAGATGTTGCACGAATTGCTTCCCGCCGCGCGTGTCATGGCGCTTCTTGTCAATCCGGCGAATGAAGCAACAACTGAAGCAACAACACGCGAGGTGTTGGCGGCCGCCCGTACTTTAGGAATCAAGCTCCATGTAATGGACGCGAACATTACGCGCGACGTCGAAGCAGCTTTCGCAAAGGCCGTTGAACTGCGGGCTGGCGGAATGGTGGTCAGTGGAGGTCCGTTCTTTTTCAGTCAAACCGAAAATCTGGCCGCCCTATGCATCCAGCACGCGATGCCTACCATTTACCAATTTCATCGGTTCACTGCTGCCGGAGGCCTGATGAGTTACGGATCGGAGATTACCGAGGCGTACCGACTGACCGGCGTCTATACCGGCCGTGTTCTCAAGGGGGACAAGCCGGCTGATCTGCCCGTGCAACAGGCGACCAAAGTAGAGCTCGTCATAAACCTCAGAACGGCCAAGGCACTCGGCATCACCGTTCCCAACACCCTGATCGGGCGCGCGGATGAGGTGATCGAATAGTGCTCGGCAATGTCCGCTATTGGCCCAAAGCAGACATGGTCGAACGCACTGCACATGTCTGCTTTCGGGGGTAAAGCGGACATGGGGTTTGCACTGCAGAATGTCCGCTAATGACCCAAAGCGGACATCAGGCCTGAACAGCGTCTAATGCCGGTTGTGTGCCTTTTCTCAGTCGCTGCCCGATCGTAACCTTGGCCTGATGGACGGCTGGCTTCGCATTGCCGCGGGCATCGATGCGCTGACGAGGGCGGTGGCGCGCATCGCGCAGTGGGCGCTGCTCGCCAACGCGCTCCTCGTCGCCGGGAACGCCATCAGCCGGAAGTTATTCTCCGCATCGGCGCTGGTGATCTTCGACCTGCAATGGCACTTTTTCGCTGCCGTGGTGCTTCTCATGGCCGCGTACACTTTGCAGCGCAACGAACATGTGCGCGTAGACATTCTGGCGCCGCGCCTAGGCGAACGCGGGCTCGCATGGCTCGATCTGCTCGGCATGATGCTGATCGTGTTGCCTCTCAGCTTGTTTATGACTTGGGTGGGGACGCAGGCGACTATCGAAGCGCTGCTCATTGGGGAGAGGTACTGGGTATTCAGCGACCTGCCGGCCTGGGTCATGAAGAGCCTTGTGCCGGTGGGGTTCCTTCTGCTCGCGCTTCAGGGTGTAGCCGAAGCTATACGTTGCGTCGCCTGCCTCAAGGGGGGTGTCACGCGCCCAGTGCACCGGCACCAGCTCATCGACGGAGGGCCGGTTGGGCACTGACGTACTCGTTCCGGCGATGTTCACCTCGCTCATTGTCGCGCTGGTCGCCGGTTTTCCGGTAGCGTTCTCGATCGCCGCGGTTGCGGCCCTCTTCGGAATCATCGGGCTTTGGTCCGGCCACTTCGAGCCCGTTTTCCTGCTTGCCATGCGCTTCCGCATCGAAAGTTTCTTCCAAGACGAGAACCTGCTTTCGATCCCGCTGCTCCTTTTCATGGGGATGCTGCTTGAGCGCACACACATCGCGGAGGACATGCTGCAGGCTCTGGATCGCCTGATGGGTGGAGTCCGTGGCGGAATGGCATATGCCGCTGTGCTGGTCGGCGCGTGCATCGCTGCCATCACCGGCTTCGTTTCCGCCTCGGTGATCGCAATCGCGCTCGTCGCGCTGCCGGCGATGCTGAAGAGAGGCTACGACCCGAAGCTCGCCGCCGGGGTCGTCGCTGCATCCGGTACGCTCGCCCAGATTCTGCCGCCGAGTATCGTGCTGATCGTCCTCGCCAACCAGCTCGAGTTGCCATTGCTCGCCGTCTATCGCGGCGCACTGTTTCCGAGCGCTCTGCTCGTCAGTTTGTACCTGCTCTACATTTTCATTCGGACGCATGGCCAGGCGCGGAGTGGATGGGCTGCAAACGCGCCCAACATAGGACATGCGTCGCAGCAGCGAGCGTGGCGCGAAGCCGCCGTGGCGGCAGGATTCCCCCTCGGAATCATTCTTCTTGTGCTGGCATCGATTTACTTCGGCCTAGCGAGTCTGACTGAGAGCGGAGCGATCGGCGTGGCGGGTACGCTGCTCCTCGGCCTGGCCCGGCGCAAGCTCGATTGGACGAACCTGCGTCAGGCGATGGAAACGACCGGTATCCTATGCAGCTGCGTCATATTCCTGCTCTTCGGCGCGTCCTTCTTCTCGCTTGTCTTGCGCGGGCTGCACGGCCAGGAGTGGATCGAATCTCTTTTCGCGCACATTCCTGCGGGACGGCTGGGATTCCTCGTCTTTGTCAACCTTGCGATCTTCTTCCTTGCCTTCTTCCTCGACTTCTTCGAGATCGCG
>DASWAK010000191.1:0-6875 GCA_036391175.1 Pseudolabrys sp. | reverse complement strand
GCGAACGGCACGACAATCTTGACCGGGCGTGCAGGATAACCCGTTGTGTCTTGCGCTTGGGCTGTGAAATTAGTGAATAGCGCGCCGAACAAAAACGTGCCGGCCGCCAAGAGGCGAAACAGCGGGTGCATCCTTTACCTCCCTTTTTTTCATCGTAGCATTGCGCGAGTGGGTTGCCAGTAGGGCTTGCATCGCCCGCGCCCACAGGCTGTATTTCGGCGGCCAATGTCATTTCATTTTCGTTAGAGGAAATTCAATGCCGGCGCGAAAGATCACCCGTCAGGACATGCGCGAAGCCGCGGAGAAGTACAAAAACTGGGGCAAGTGGGGCCCGAATGACGAGGTTGGCACGCTCAATTACACGACGGCGGAGGACATCGTCGCCGCTACCCGCCTGGTGAAGAAAGGCAAGGTTATTTCGCTTGCGCTCAACTTCGATCACACCGGACCGCAGGGCGCAAAAAGCAAGTATCCGGCGATGGGTCGCACGAATCCAATCCACACCATGCTGCGCACGGGTACCGATGCCTATTCCGGCGTGCTCGATAAGCGCGGAATTCGCGCAGCCGACGACATGGTGACCATGCCGCTTCAATGCGGCACGCAATGGGATGGGCTCGGCCACGTATTTTATGAGAATTACATGTGGAATGGTTATGACTGCCGCGAGGTGACGTCGGCCGGCGCGCAGAAATGCGGCATCGAAAAAACCAAGAACAGGATGGTTGGGCGCGGAGTCTTTCTCGATGTCGCCTGCTACAGGGGTGTCGAGTCGCTCGCCGACGGCTACGGCATTACCAACGATGATCTGTATGATACCGCAAAAAAACAAAAAGTTGAACTCAAGCGCGGCGACTATGTAATCGTGCGCACCGGTATGATGGAGCGTTGCCAGAGGGCGGGAAGTTGGGACGGTTATCCGGGGGGCGACGCACCGGGGTTCTCTTTCGAAACGCTCGACTTCGTCAAGGACACGCAATTAGCCGCACTTGCGAGTGACACGTGGGGCTGCGAGGTGCGGCCCAACGAAAGTGAGGAGGGGATCAACCAGCCTTGGCATTGGATCACCATCCCAATCATGGGCATGACCATGGGTGAGATCTTTAATTTGAAGGAGCTCGCCGATGACTGCGAGGAGGACAAAATCTACGAGTTCCTGTTCGTGGCGCCGGCCATTCCGATCACTGGGGCGGTGGGATCTCCAGTCAATCCGCTGGCGATCAAGTAACAGCGATTACGGGAGCATTAATTATGACGAAGCAATATCCTGTCGCCCACACTGAATCCGAATGGCGCAAGCTACTTACGCCGGAGCAATACGAGATCATGCGTGAGCACGGCACTGAGATGCCGGGAAGTTGTGCATTGTTGTATGAGAAGCGCGCAGGCACATTTCGCTGTGCGGCTTGCGATCAACCGTTGTTCGTTTCCAAAATGAAGTTTGAGAGCGGAACTGGCTGGCCGAGCTTCAACGATCCGTTGCCCGGCGCGATCGAAGGCGAGACGGACCGTAGCAATGGTATGGTGCGCGACGAGGTCCACTGCAGTCGTTGTGGGAGCCACCTCGGCCACGTGTTCAATGACGGACCCCCGCCGACGCATTTGCGCTACTGCATCAATGGCATCGCGCTGAAATTCGAGCCAGCTTGAGCGCGGCATGACAACGCTCGGACATAATACCAGGCGTGTTGGCGCGGAAGTGCTCGCTGACATGCTGGCGGGCTATGGCGTCACCCATGTGTTCATGGTGCCCGCAGTCCTGCGGCGGACCTTCGCCGAAATGGAGCGGCGAACGAAAATTGCGCGTGTGCATTGCCACGGCGAGAAATCCGCCGCTTACATGGCAGACGGATATGCCCGCGCCTCGGGCAAACCGGGTATCTGTATGGCGCAGGTAATCGGCGCGCTCAATCTCGCCGCCGGCTTGCGTGATGCGTACCTCGCACATTCGCCGGTAATTGCAATGACTGGCGGGCGTGACCCGAAAACCAAGTTCCGCAAGGTCTATCAGGAAATAGACGACGTACCGGCGTTTGAGCCGGTGACCAAGATGAATGTCACCATCGACGACGTGGCGCGTATTCCGGACATGGTACGACAGGCGTTTCGGACCGCTACCACTGGCGCGCCTGGACCCGTGCACCTGCAATTTCGCGGTAATGAAGGGCAGGTCGATCTGGAAGAAGCCGAGATGGACGCGCTTGTAGAGACGCAGTTCGCTCGCGTTCCCCCATTTCGTCCCGAGCCGGAAGCAGCCCATGTGAAAGCAGCGCTCGAGTTACTGCAAAAAGCCGAGCGGCCGATCATTGTCGCCGGTGGCGGCGTGCGAACTTCAGGCGCAGGGAAGGAACTTGTTGCGCTCGCTGAAGCACTTCAAATTCCGATCGCGACCTCCCTTAATGGTAAGGACATTATCCCTGGGATCCACTCGCTTTCGGTCGGAGTTGTCGGCAGTTATTCCCGCGAGTGCGCCAACCGCGCGGTAAATCGTGCAGATCTGGTTTGTTTTATAGGTACCGAAACTGGCGGTATGACCACGCACTTCTGGGCGGTGCCTAAGATTGGCATCCCCGCGATACAGATCGATATCGAAGCACAATCTCTCGGGCGCAACTATCCATTGGCCGCGAGTGTGCTTGGAGACGCCAAGAGCGTGCTCGTGCGAATGTTAGGTCAGATCGACAAATCAAGTGCTGCAAAGCGGGCGGCCTGGATCAAGGAAATCTCGGATCTGCGCGCCGATTGGTATGCAAAGTATAAACCGTTGCTTGAGTCGGACACGGTGCCGATCCACCCGGCGCGCATATGCGGCGAATTGACCAAGCACCTGCCCGACGACGCAATCGTTATCGTTGATACCGGCCATGCCGGCATGTGGATGGGTGGCATGTACGACTTACGCACGCCAACACAAAGCTACATGCGCAGCGCTGGACACCTCGGCTGGGCATTTCCAGCGGGGATAGGCGCCAAGGCGGCTTTTCCGGAGCGCCCAGTTGTGGTGTTCACCGGCGACGCCGGTTTCTGGTACCATCTCGCGGAGGTTGAAACCGCAGTGCGATGGAATCTCGCGTCGGTTACTATCGTCAACAACAACGGCGGCGGCAATCAATCCAAGCGAGGCTTCGATCGCGCCTATGGGGGCGAGCAGACGGCCAAAGCGCGTGAGTTGTGGACCTACAACCCGATGAATTTCGCCAAGCTCGCCGAAGACATGGGCGCGCTTGGAATTCGGGTAGAGCGCGCCAGTCAATTTGCGCCGGCGCTTGCTCAGGCATTTGCTGCTAAGCGCACGGCGGTAATCGATGTGGCAACCGACATCGAGGCACTCGCCCCAACAGCTGTTGCGTAATGGCAGCTATTTTAAAGGCGATCCGACATAGCGGAATTTCTGTGCGCGCTTTCCGGTATCGACTTCCGTTGTGTAGATGTTGCCCTTGCTGTCTACCGCGAGGTTGTGAATCCAGTGAAACTCACCGGCGTTGCGACCGTTGCGGCCGAATGCGCCGACGATTTCTCCGGTTTCTCGCACCAGCGTGCGCACTTCGTTGTTAGCGCCATCGGCGTTCATCAAGAATGTCTGTTTGGCATCCGGCCAGAAGTCGAGATCCCAGACCGATCCCTGCTGCAGAGTTTGCTTGGCGACGAAGAACTCCTTCACGAAGGTGCCGTCCTTGCGGAACACCTGAATGCGATCGTTCGTGCGGTCGCAGATATAGACGAGCCCGTCTTTGGCAATTTTCACGCAGTGGACAGGATTGGCGAACTGCTCCGGCGCGGGTCCCGCCGGATCGTAGGAGGGCTGCTTGGCATCGTTCGGCGGCTTGCCATAAGCGCCCCAATGCCGCTTGTAAGCGCCGGTATCGGCGTCGAACACGATGACGCGGTGATTGCCGTAACCATCGGCGACGAATACTTCGTTGGTCGCGGGATCGACTTCAGTGTCCGCGGGCCGGCCGAGCCGCGTGGTATCGGCACTGCCTGTCTGTGGACCGGGCTTGCCGATTTGCAGCACGAACTTTCCGTCCTGGGTAAATTTCAGCACGTGACCGTCATTGTTGCCGTTGCCGCCAACCCAGACGAAACCTTTGTGGTCGATGTTGATGCCATGCTCGTTCTCGAACCAATCATAACCTTGTCCGGGCCCGCCCCAGGACCTCAGAAGATTGCCATCGGAATCAAATTCCAGCACCGGCGGTGCCGGCACACAGCACTTGGTGCGCGGCGGATTGAAGGTTGCGGCTTTTTCATCGTCGGTGAGGGTGCGTGGTCGCTGGATTACCCAGATATGATCTTGAGCATCGACAGCAACACCAGCGGCCTGACCCATGATCCAATTGTTCGGTAGTGTTTTTGGCCAGGACGCGTCGACCTGGAATTTCGGTAAGTCGTCGGCGAAGGCTGGCGCAATCGACAGCGCGCACACGAAAAGCGACAGTACAAATTTCATAAGTCTCTCCCCGCGCCGGCTACAGTAAGCACCGGCATCCAATGCTCGGCTTTCAGCCAGTCGCGATCAAGGGGTGAACGGTGCAGTGCGGGAGAGTCAGCCTTCGCCGATCTCGCGCAAGATTTCGGCCGTATGCTGCCCCAGGCGCGGCGATGGCTGCTCAGAGGCGGCCTTCCAGCCATCGATAACGATTGGCGTACGCACGCCGGGAATCGTACCGCCCTTGGCAGCACTACTGGGCAGTTCCAATTTCATCCCACGGTGAACCACCTGTGGGTCGTTGAACACCTGCTCGAGATTGTTGATTGGGCCCGCCGGTACCTGCTGGGCTTCGAGCTTTTTCAGCAGCTCGTCGCGTTTCATTCGCGCGGTAAGTGCAGACAATTTTCCAACCAAGTCTTCACGGTGCTTCAGCCGTCCAACATTGTCCCGGTACGCGGGATTTTGCGCGAGTTCGGGTGCGCTCAATGCATTGCAAAATTTGACATATTGGTTGTCGTTGCCAGTGGCGACGATCACATGGCCGTCGGCGACTGGAAAAACCTGGTATGGCACGATGTTGGCATGCGCATTGCCGATACGCTTTGGCACATTGCCCGACACGAGATAGTTCATCGCCTGGTTTGACAGCACGCCGACAGTAGAATCGACCAGCGCGGTGTCGACATAGCAACCCTTGCCCGTTTTTTCGCGCTGCGCCAGTGCAGCGAGAATGCCAATGACTGAATACACGCCGGTGAAGATATCGGACACCGGAATGCCGATACGGGTCGGTTCGCCGTCCGCCATGCCGGTCAAATCCATGATTCCGCCCATACCCTGCGCCATCAGATCGTAGCCGGCGCGCTTGGCATATGGACCATCTTGCCCAAAGCCGGTCACCGAGCAGTAGATCAAGCGCGGGCACTCGGGCGCGAGACTCTTGTAGTCCAGTCCGAACTTGGCGAGCCCGCCGACTTTGAAGTTCTCGATCAGCACGTCCGAGCGTGCCGCCAGTTTGCGCACGATGCGCCGGCCCTCATCGCTCTCGAAGTCCATCTCGATCGAACGTTTGCCGCGATTTGCGGAATGGAAATAGGCGGAGCCGATATGGTTGCCGTCGGCGCCGTCCACGAAGGGCGGGCCCCAGCCGCGGGTGTCGTCGCCAGTGCCCTTGCGTTCGACCTTGATGACGTCGGCGCCGAGATCAGCCAGCACCTGTCCGGCCCAGGGACCGGCGAGGATGCGGGCAAGCTCAAGGACGCGGAGGCCCGCTAGCGGCTTCGGCATGGATAGAAACTCCCCGGAAGAATGCGGAATGGATAGCGATGGCGGGGTTATAAGGTGATCGGTGCATGCTGACCATAGCGCGAATTATCTATTAGTCGCATGCGGTTACGGCCAAATTTAATGCTGAGCCTATGGCGCTCGATCGCACCGGCAGCTAATCTGAAATCGGGCGCGACGAGGGGATTTTGGTTATTGTTGGAAACCAACCTAACGCAGCTGTTGCCAAAAAAGACCCCATGGAGGAACACACGATGAGAAAAATCTCGACGTTATTCGCCACGATTGCTGCGTTGATCGCGCTCTCGGCGTCTGCGCACGCGCAAATCACGATGAAAGCATCACATCAATTTCCGGGCGGCAAAGGCGACGTCCGCGATGACATGGTGCAGATGATCGCGAAGGACGTGAAGGCTGCCAACGTCGGTATCGACATCCAGGTTTACCCGGGCGCTTCCCTGTTCAAGCCGAACGACCAGTGGAATGCTATGGTCAGTGGCCAGCTCGATATCACGCTGTTTCCGCTCGACTATGCCAGCGGCAAGGTGCCAGTCTTCAGCGCGACTTTGATGCCCGGTCTGATCCGCAGTCAGGAGCGCGCCAAGCGTATCAACAATTCACAGTTTATGAAGGATATGCGCGCCGAGATCGAGAAACGCGGCGTCATCGTTTTGTCTGACGCATGGTTCGCGGGTGGTGTCGCCGCCAAGGAGGGCTGTATCGTTCATCCGAATGATTTGAAAGGCCGCAAGTTCCGCGCTGCTGGTCCGACCTTTGCCGGCATGTGGGAAACGGCCGGCGCCAGTATCGTCAGCCCGCCGTCGAACGAAATTTATAATGCGTTTCAAAGCGGAGTTGTAAACGCCACCGACACCAGCCTTGGCACCTTCCAGTCCATGCGGCTGTACGAAGTCACAGACTGCCTTACGGCACCCGGCGAGAATGCGCTGTGGTTCATGTATGAGCCGGTGCTGATGTCGAAGAAGAGTTTCGACAAGCTCGACAAGAAACAGCAGGAGGCCGTGATCACCGCCGGCAAGAAGGCGCAAGCCTACTACGAGGGCAAGGCCGATGCGGTGAACAAAGAGGCGATCAAGGCTTTCGAGGACCACAAGGTGAAGGTGGTAACCCTCAGTGACGCTGATTATCAGGCATGGCT
>DASWAK010000190.1:0-17835 GCA_036391175.1 Pseudolabrys sp. | reverse complement strand
GGCACCGTCTCGTCGAACGGCGACAGCAATATCGGAAGCATGATCGCCAAGGCGATGCAGAAGGTCGGCAACGAAGGCGTCATCACGGTTGAGGAAGCCAAGGCGATGGAGACCGAGGTCGAGATCGTCGAGGGCATGCAGTTCGACCGCGGCTACATCTCCCCCTATTTCATCACCAATGCCGAGAAAATGCTCGCCGAGCTGGAGGACGCTTACATCCTCCTGCACGAGAAGAAGCTCTCCGGTCTGCAGTCGATGCTTCCCGTTCTGGAAGCGGTGGTGCAGTCGGGCAAGCCGCTCGTCATCATCGCCGAGGACGTCGAGGGCGAAGCGATTGCCACGCTGGTGGTCAACAAGCTGCGCGGTGGTCTGAAGGTTGCGGCGGTGAAAGCGCCCGGCTTTGGCGATCGCCGTAAGGCCATGCTCGAGGACATCGCGATCCTCACCGGCGGCCAGCTGATTTCTGAAGACCTCGGCATCAAGCTTGAGAATGTGACCACGGCCATGCTTGGCCGCGCCAAGAAGGTTATTATCGAGAAGGAGAAGACCACCATCGTCCACGGCGCCGGCAAGAAGCCGGACATAGAAGCCCGTGTCGGCCAGATCAAGGCGCAGATCGAGGAGACCACCTCCGACTACGACCGTGAAAAACTGCAGGAGCGACTGGCGAAACTCGCCGGCGGTGTTGCGGTGATCCGCGTCGGCGGCGCCACCGAGGTCGAGGTGAAAGAAAAGAAGGACCGGGTCGAGGACGCGCTCAACGCCACCCGCGCTGCGGTCGAAGAAGGCATTGTGCCGGGCGGTGGCGTCGCCCTGTTGCGCGCCAAGAAGGCGGTCGGCCGCATTCACGATGAAAATCCGGACGTCCAGGCCGGTATCAACATTGTGCTGAAGGCGCTGGAAGCGCCGATCCGCCAGATCGCGGAGAATGCCGGCGTTGAGGGCTCGATCGTGGTCGGCAAGATCAGCGACGAGAAGTCGGAGACCTACGGCTTCGACGCCCAGACCGAGAAGTATGTCGACATGGTCGACGCCGGCATCATCGACCCGGCCAAAGTTGTGCGCACGGCCTTGCAGGATGCGGGCTCAGTCGCCGGTCTCCTGGTAACGACCGAAGCGATGGTCGCCGAGCTGCCGAAGGAGCCGGCTCCGGCGATGCCGCCCGGCGGCGGCATGGGTGGCGGAATGGGCTTCTAAGTCGTCCGATTTCGAGAAAAGCGAGGGCGCGGCTCGGGCCGCGCCCTTTTTTATTTTCTGGGTCTCCGCGCGGTCAATGATCGCTGGGGCGGAATTTAAATGTTGTCGGCCCTTCCAGCACGACGCCGTCGCCTTGAAGACGCCAGCCGGTCACCTGAATAAGCGCTCCAAGCAATTCCTCATCCGCCTGCATGCGCTCGGGCGTGCATTGCCCGGCGCTCAGCATCTCGGGCTGGCCCTCCGGTAATGCACCGGCCTCGATCTTAATGGCCGCATCGGAAATTTCTATCCGGGCAGACACGGTTCTGCACCACAAGTCAATTCTTCCATTTCCGTTCGGCTCGACGGTAAGAACCGGCATGCGCTTGCCCGGCCGCATTGGTGCGGCGTCGAGCAAAAGCTCCTGATCGAATGGGAACGGTTCCGCTGAAACGCCCGTCCACGTCAACAATAGTAGAATCGCGGCGAGGCTGCCGCGCACAAGGGCGTAGCGCGTCATTCCGCCTCGGCGAGTTGGTGTACAAGGGCGCGCGCAGTGCGCAGTAGCCGCGCGTCGTCGCCGGCTTGCCCGATAAGTTGAACACCGATCGGCATGCCGCCCTCACCTTCAAGCAATGGCAATGTCACAGCCGGCAATCCGAACAAAGTCCACATCGTGCAAAACGCCGGGTCGCCGGTCCGCTCCAGACCTTTTGGCGCAACACCAGCGGCTGCGGGCGTGATGATCGCGTCGTAGCGCTGAAAATAGCCCGCAAAGCTCGCGCCCAAAGCGCGTGATTCGTCTAGCGCGGCAAGATAGTCGACAGCAGGCACCTCGCTGCCTTCGGCCAGAAAATCACGCAACGCCTGACTAATGGTATCGCCACCGCGCTCGGCGAAGACCCTCAGATTGTGCGCCATATCCGCGCTCATGATGGTGCGCTGGAGCGCCCACGCCTTAGCGAAATAGTCGGGAAGCTCAGCGGCCTCAGCCCGTTCTCCGATCGCTTCGCACAATTCGCCAAAGGCTTGCGCCGACTCGGGCGAAATTTTCTTATCCCAGATCGGCGTACGCATGAAGCCGAAACGCGGCGATACCGGCGGCTCTTGCGCCAGCACCGAAACGCAAGCCGGAGCTGCCTGCAGGCGTGTATCTGGGTCAGCCGGATCAAAGCCTGCCATCACATCGATCATGAGCGCGAGATCGTCGAGCGTGCGCGCGAAGGGACCTATGTGATCGAGCGTGCGCGAAAGCATCAGCGCGCCGGCGCGCGACACCAGGCCGTGACTCGGCTTCATCGCGAAGGCGCCGCAGAACGAGGCCGGCCGGATGATCGAACCGTTGGTTTGTGAACCGATTGCGAGTGGCACCATGCCAGCTGCGACCGCCGCAGCCGAGCCGGATGAAGAACCGCCTGGAGTTCGCTCCGGATCATGCGGATTGCGGGTCGGACCAGGATGAAAATAGGCGAATTCGGTGGTGACCGTCTTGCCGATAATCACGGCGCCGGCCGCGCGCAGCTTCGATACGACAGTAGCGTCACGGTCGGGCGTGCGGCCGACAAGCAACGGGGAGCCGCATTCGGTCGGATAGTCGTCGGTGTCGATGATGTCTTTGATTGCGACCGGAACACCATGCAACGGGCCGAGCACACGGCCGGTCTGTCGCCACTCGTCGCGTTCGCGCGCCTGCGCCAACGCGTGTTCCGGGTCGAGATGCGCGAACGCCCTGACCTCGTCCTCATCCGCCGCGATGCGGTCAAGGCAAACACGTGTGTACTCCTCCGCCGAGACGGCACCCCGCGCCATCTCGGCGACGGCCTCAGTGGCCGAGAGCGTTGCTAGTCCATCGTCAGCCAATGGATCTCGTTCCGCTTTACCCGCTGCCGTAGAGGTAGGCTGGCAGCCACAACGACATGCCGGGCCACAGATACATGATCACCATGCAGATACACACGATGATCATGTATGGCATCATGCCGGCGAAGATTTGGTTGAGCGTGACATGCGGCGGCGAGACGCCCTTAAGGTAGAAGGCCGACATCGCGACCGGCGGTGACAGGAACGCCGCCTGCAGGTTTACGAACACGATCGTACCCCACAGGATCGGGTCGATCTCAAAGTGCTTGAGCAACGGCAGGAAGATCGGCACGAAGATCACGATAATCTCAGTCCATTCTAGCGGCCAGCCGAGCACGAAGATAATCGCCTGCGACAGCAACATGAACTGCAGCGGCGACATGTGCAGCGATAGGACCCATTCCTCGACCAGCGATTGCCCACCGAGAATGGCGAACACAGCCGAGAACAACGCCGATCCGACAAACAACCAGCACACCATCGCCGTGGTCTTGGCGGTCAGGAACACCGACTCCTTGACCCGCTGCCAATTAAGCGTTCCGGCCTGGATCGCCAGCAGATAAGCCCCGGCAGCACCGATCGCCGCCGATTCGCTGGCCGTCGTGATGCCGAACAGAATCACCGCGAGCACGACGACCGTGAGAATGCCGAGCGGCATCGTCGACGACGTCAACAGTTTCAAAATCTCGAATTGGTCGGCATCGAGCTTCCAGTAGTAATAACCGAGCATCAGAAGACACAGCAGCGCCCCTATCGAGAAATAGAGATAGAAACCTTCCGGCGGGCCCTCTGCAGCGGGCGCGGCTTGGCCCTTGAGCAGCTCGGGACTACCGATCTGTTCCAGACCGCCCGATTGGCTACTCGGTGTCGACGCATCGCCGCCCGCTCCCAATTGCTGTGGTTGCGCTGGCACGGACGGCGGACCTCCGGCGATTCCGGGCGCCGGAGCGATCTGGTGAATCGCGGCCGGTGTGGGCCCCTCCGGCTCCACCTGCTGATGGATCACCACATACCACCAGGCGAGCCACAATGTTCCGACCGTCATGACGAGCGGCACCAAGGCCGCCGTCAGGTTCTTGACCAGCAACCAGTAAGTGATGCGTACGCCACCGGCTTCGATCTTGGTTGCCAAGCCCGGTGAGAGCGCCGCTTTGCACAGGGCCACCAGCATGTTGGGCGAATAGGCGCCGGCGAACTTACGCACCCATTCTGGCACCGGTACGCGAGTCTCCTCTTCGGGGAGCTTCGGAGCGATCTTTGGATTGATAATGGCCCAGCCCAGCACGTACACGAGGTACATGAATGATAGGAAGAAACCGGGAAGCATCGCCGATGCATAGAGCTTCACCACCGACTGCCCGGCGACCGCGGCATAGACGATGATCATGACCGACGGCGGAATCAAAATGCCGAGCGTGCCGCCGGCCGTGATCACGCCGGAGGCGAGCTTTACGTCGTAGCCTGCCTTCAGCATCGGGTTGAACGCGATGACGCCCATCAGCACCACCACCGCCCCCACCAGGCCGCTGGCGATGCCCCAGAAGGTGCAGATGATTAGCGTGGCGACCGCGAGCGAGGCCGGCACCTTCCGAAATGCGAGCCGAACGCTGTAGAACATCTTGTCCACCAGCGCGCCGCGTTCCATCACGTATCCCATCAAGACGAATAACGGAATGGAGATCAGCGTATCGTTGGTCATCGCGCCATAGGTGCGCTGGACCATCAGATCGAAGACCCGGTTATCCAACCAGGCGTGTGTCGGATCGTAGAACGCGATGTAACCGAAAAACATTCCGAGTCCCATCAGCGTAAATGCCGTGGGAAAGCCCATCATAATCACGATCACGATGAGCGTGAGCATCGTAAGTCCGAGGGCGGGATCGCTCATAGCTTGGTCTCTCCGCCCATGCCGCGCTGGCGCGCCACTTCGTCGATCTCATGCACCTTCGCAATCGCTTCCTCGACCGCCGCCTTGTCGATGTACTGGCTTCCAGACAGTTGCTCCTCGACGACGTCGATTTCCTCGGCGTCCTTCAGCCGTTCCGGCCACTCGCCGGTCTTGAGGCAGACGACGCAGCGGACGATTTCGGCCATGCCTTGGATCAGTACCAACATCCCGGCAACGGGGATGACCGTCTTGAAGTGATAGACCGGTGGCCCGTCGGCGGTGTCGTTGACGTGTTCGCCGATGATCCAGGATGAATGGGCGTAGTCCCAGCCGGCATAGACGAGTGCCGCAATGCCGGGAAGGAAGAAAACGATGTACAGGACAAGGTCGAGTGAGGCCTGCATGCGCGGTCGCATCGACCCGTATAAAAAGTCGCCACGCACATGCGCATCCTGCGCTAGGGTATAGGCGCCGCACATCATGAACAGCGTGCCGTACATAAAGTTGTCAGCGTCGAACATCCACGCCGTCGGCGCGTTCAAGATATAGCGCTTGAACACCTCGACGCAGACCACCGCGGTCAGCAGCAGAATGATCCAGGAGGCAGCCTTGCCGGCCCAGGTACTGATGCGATCGACAAAAAGCAGAAAACGCTGAACCGTCATTGATCCACCCATTAGCGGCAGCTACGGTCGCTACCCGAATAGAGGTCGCCCCTCTCCTAGCCTCTCGGAAACAGCACCACCCCGCGACTGCGGGGTGGTGCATTGCCGTCACGATAAATCGATCAGGTCTTCTTTCCGAAGTAGTGATTGAACGCGATCCGGTAATCGACGTTCTGATCGTAGTACCACTTGCCCACCCGCTCGGCGAAAGCCTTCTGCGAGTCGATGACCTTCTTGAACCACGGGTTCGAGGCATCCGCGGACCGTTTAGCGATTGTCTCGTCCCAGATCTTGAGTTGAGCCTGCAGGATCGAATCCGGCGTCTTGTAGACTTTGACCTTATCCTTCTGCTGGATCTCGATGTAATCTTGCGAATAGCGGTCGCACTCCTTCCAAGACATATCGGCCGACGCGGCTTCGACTGCATTGGCGATGATGGCCTTCAGCTTTTCCGGTAGCGCATTGTACTTGGCCTTGTTGAACAGAATTTCGAGCGTCTCGGCCGACTGATGGAAGCTCTGCATCATGTAGACCTTGGCGACATCAGGGAAGCCGAGCGCACGGTCCGAGGACGGGTTGTTGAACTCAGCCGCGTCGATCAGGCCGCGATCGATCGCCGGCACGATGTCCGGACCAGCCAGCGCTGTCACCGCCGCACCCATGGCCGTGAACATTTCGATGCCGAGACCGACGGTGCGGAACTTCAAGCCCTTGAAGTCGTCCACCTTCGTCATCGGCTTCTTATACCAGCCGAGTGGCTCGGTCGACATCGGCCCATAGGGGAACGAAACAACGTCGAGGTTGATACTCTTATAGATGTCGGCAAGGATTTCCTTGCCGCCGCCGTACTTGTGCCAGGCCAGCAGCATGTTGGAGTCCATGCCAAAGGCCGGGCCGGAACCCCACAGCGCCAGCGCCGGATTTTTGCCGTACCAGTACACGAGCACGCCATGGCCGCCGTCGAGCGTGCCTTTGCTGACCGCGTCAACAAGGTCGAAGGCTTTCACCACCGCACCGGCCGGCAGCACGTCGATTTTGAGATCGCCGCCCGCCATATCGTTAACCTTCTTCGCGTAGTCGAGCGCGTATTCGTGGAAGATGTCCTTGGTCGGCCATGTGCTCTGCCACCGCATGGTGATCGGGCCCTGGGCCTTGACGACCGTGGGTGCAGCCACTGCCGCGCCGGCTATCGCCGCGCCACTCAAAAATTTGCGGCGGGTCGCAGCCGCAGACAATTTATTATTGGTCATTTTGCTTTCCCTCCCTTGGATCACTACCCCGTGAACATTTATCGCCGGGTCTTATTCCACGACCCGGCCTTGCGGTCTGGATCAGGCCAACCCTTAAAACTAATCGTACGGGCTGTGACGACCGGACGCAACATTGGGCAGCGTTTGGGCGTCCAGTAAGGGTGCATTAGCTGCGCCCTTGATATGCCCTTTTTATGCGAGAATCCGCCAAAACAGATCGGTTTTCGCTCAGCACTAGCCATTAGTAGATAGCGCCGGCCATATAACCTCTACTGCTTTCCAGTTCCGGACAGGAGACCTCCCGTGAGAGGCATTATTTCGACACTCGCCATCGTATGGCGAATTGCCAGCCCGTATTTCTATTCCGAAGATCGTTGGCCCGGCCGTATTTTGCTGGCAGCGGTGATCGCCATCGAATTGTCGATCGTCGGCATAAATGTGCTGCTCAATTCGTGGAACAATACTTTTTACAATGCCCTGCAGGACAAGGATTGGGGTGCGTTTATCTATCAGCTCGGATACTTCAGCGTTCTTGCTACCATTTACATCCTGCTCGCCGTTTATCAGCTCTATCTGAATCAATGGCTACAAATCCGTTGGCGGCGCTGGCTGACGCGAACCTATCTCGATCATTGGCTGGCCGGCGCCAATCACTACCGCATGCAGCTGCTCGGTGATGCCGCCGATAACCCAGACCAACGCATTGCCGAGGACGTCAAGCAATTCATCGATGCCGGCCCGACGGGAATTGGAATTCTGCCGATTGGCCTCGGCTTGCTGAACTCGGTGGTAACGCTTGGCTCCTTTGCTGTGATCCTCTGGAATTTGTCCGGAACGGCCCCTCTGCACCTCTTCGGGACCACTTGGGCGATCCCGGGTTATCTGTTCTGGGCGGCGCTGATCTACGCGGTCATTGGCACCGCGCTCACGCATTTGGTCGGCCGGGCGCTCACCGCGCTCAATTTCCAGCAGCAACGGTACGAGGCCGATTTCCGCTTCAATCTGGTACGCGTGCGCGAGAGTTCCGAACAGATTGCGCTCCTCGACGGCGAGCAAGCCGAGCGTGATCGGCTGCTGGTGCGGTTCGGCAATGTCGTGGCGAATTGGCTCGCGATCATGACGCGCCAGAAGAAGCTGACTTTTCTGACGGCTGGTTACGGCCAGGTATCTGCGGTTTTTCCGTTTGTCGTCGTTAGCCCAGCTTATTTTGCCGGCGCGATCCAACTCGGCGGCTTGATGCAGACGGCGTCAGCTTTCGGCAGCGTGCAAGGCGCGCTCTCGTTTTTCGTCTCGTCATATCGACAGCTCGCCGAATGGCGCGCCGTGGTCGAAAGGCTCGCCGGGTTCGACGAATCGATCGCCGCTGCCAAAGCGGCCGCGACCACGGCGCCTGTCATCACGCTTGCGCCGAGCGACGCAAGCGCGGTGAGCTTCAAGGATCTGGCGGTGCGATTGCCGAATGGCACACCATTGGTCAACGCCAGCGACCTTTCAATCAAGCTGGGCGAGCGCGTGCTGGTGAGCGGGCCTTCCGGTTCTGGCAAGTCGACGCTGTTTCGCGCACTGGCCGGAGTTTGGCCGTTTGGCGATGGAATCATCACCGTACCTAAAAATGCGCGCGTGATGATCCTGCCGCAGCGGCCTTACTTTCCGATTGCGCCGCTTGCCGCCGCGGTCGCATATCCAGCTGAACCAGGCACCTTTGACACCGGCAAAGTGTCAGAGCTGATCACCGCGGTCGGCTTGCCTGCGCTCGCCGAACGGGTTGAGGAAGAAGCGCATTGGAACCGCATGTTGTCACTCGGTGAGCAGCAACGACTAGGGATTGCGCGTGCGCTCCTCTATACCCCCGATTTTTTGTTCCTGGATGAGGCCACCGCTTCGCTCGATGAGCCGGCGGAGGCCGCGCTCTATCACTTACTGGACCGGCGACTCGCCCACGCCACCATCGTGTCGATTGGCCACCGAACAACTCTTGCGGCGTTCCACCGACGACGGCTGGCGTTCACCCGCGAAGGCGATCATTACGCTGTGCGAGAGGCGAGCCTCGCCCCAGCCAGCTAAGCGCACGCGCAGAACCGGCAAAGAGAAAGGGCGGCGACCGATCGCGCGGCCGCCGCCCGTTCCGGGACAGACGTAGTTCAGCTCTTACTTCAGGCTGCCGAGCGTGAGGTCAGCCGACAGCTTGGCGACGAAGCGCGCGCCGCACCAGTGGGACTGAGAACCGACAGGATTGATCGCAATCGGGGTGCCGCCCAAGGTCGCGCCGGGATCGCTGGTAAATGCCGAGCACTGTTCTTTGCTCAGATCGGTGTCGGAATAGCGCAGATCGAGCGTAAATACCTTCCAAGTAAAGCCGAGACCGACGTTCCAAGTGTTGTAGTCGGGCTCAGGAATACCAAAGGCATACGACGCGGGCGCGGGAGCGCCCACGACGCCGTAGAAAGGATCGCTGGTGCCGAGCCACTGATGGCCGAACTCACCCGACACGTACCAGCCGAACGGACCAAGTGCCATCTTTTCGGGCGCGGTAAACTTGATGGTGCCGGATAGATATTCGCCGTCGGCGCCAAGGTTCAGGAAGTTCGGCGAATAATAGAAGTTCGCGCCGAACACCCAGTCGGTCCAGGTGTAAGCGACCTTGCCGTAGACTTCGTAGAAACTCGCAACCGACTTGGCGACGTTGCCACTCGGAAATGGATCAGGCAGACACGGCGCAACAGTGCCCATGAGGGGGCCGCCGCCGTAGCACGTGCCGCCTGGGTAATAGTACTCCCATATACCAAAATCGAACGCGAGCGGGCCGAAGGTTGGGCGCACGCCGCCATAGAAATCAATTTCCGCCGCCGCGTTGTTGGCGAACTTGATGCTCTCGCCGGAGATGCCTGCGTAGAGCTGCCAGTTCGAATTGATGTTGTAGCGCGGCTCGAAGTAAGCCGCGACCGACGGATGGTGCGCCGATTGGGTAACGCCTCGGAAGATATAATCGGACATCAACGCACTGCCGAAGGCGATGTCCCATGGGCTGGGCGGAGGAGCCGGAGCCACAACCTTGGGAGCTTTCGACGGTAGGTCGGCCGCGAATGCGGGCGCAGCCGCCGAAACGGCGAGCGCTGCAACAACCGACAACACAACTTTCTTCATGGAGTCTGCCCCTTTTAATTCGATCGGCCTGAGGATTTCGGCCGATCCCCCTTTGCCCGTCGCTCGCGTACCAAACCTCAAAAGTCCCCCGGTTGCGACCGGTCCGGACGCGTTTTGACGTGCAATGCGGTAAATTTAGACCTTTGACCGGCTGCCGCGGCAAGCCGAAAGCGATGGCAAATGCTGCCTTTTTGGGCAAATCGCCACGCTATCGACAGAAATATGCTAATTGTTGCATGAATGTCACAAATCTGATTCGCAAGGCCGTGGGGGAGCAGGCCGCCTGAGCGGGTTTTCCACACCCCCCGCCCCCCTCCGGCGATGCTGCAATGCCAGCGAGTCGGGTCTGCGCTAGGCCGCCGCGGCCTTCTTGCGGTTGGCCTCGAGCCGCGCGTCGACCAGCGCGACGATCCCATCGATCACCGGATGACTCAGACCCTTCTGCTTAGCGATCAGTTGCACCAGCTTGTCGGCCCGTTCGATATTGGGCGCACCATTCTGCAAAGCGCGCGCAGCTGACGCTGGACGCGTCAGACTTTGCGCTGCGGCGGCATATTTTTCGAATGGCACTAAGTCGCTCGGCGCGGCGCCAAGTTTAACGCAGAGATCGAACACGAAATTGTAGACTGAGCGCGCTTCTTCGATATTCGAATGCACGGCCTCTTGTGCGGTGCGCATGCCATCCTTTGTGATGCAGCGATAGTTGCCGGCGAGCAGCATGGACCATTTGGCGAGCGGCACGAAAATCGAATCGTGCACACGCAATTTCACCGGCAATTCAATTTTGCCCTCCGGTGCGTCGAAGCGAACCGCATCGATATCCTTTTCAAGCTGGCGCAGGATGCCGGTGTGCATGTCGTTGTCGAACCTGGCGACCTTGAAATTGGTCGGCAAGGTCACTTGCAACACGTTGACCTTTTCCTCGGGCGGACGGATCGCCTGCGGATCCGGACTGCACAACGTCAGCAGCCCCGGCTCGAAATTGTCCCATACGCTGGCATCGGTGTAGGCGGGCTTGAGCGCATCGTAATTGAGGCCAGGAATACGCCTCACGTACGGAAGTGGCGGCATATTCATTATCGACATGCAGGGCACTTTCGATTTCGCCACCGCGTCCAGCAACTCACGCACGCCAGGCGAACGATATTGAGGCTCCTGCATGGCGAGGCCAACGAGGTCGTAGTCCTTAGGGTTGACGCCGGTCGCGCCACCGGCGCTGACCTTGCCGGGCAACTTCCGCGAGTCGATCTCGACCTGATCCTTGCGGCCCTTGACGGGCAAACGCACGCGGAAGCCCTCCGCATTGATCAGGTCCGCTTCGGCCGGCAGGCAAACCAGATGCACCGAGTGGCCGCCATACAGAATCTTAGAGGCAAGCAATGATCCGTAGGACGCGCCCATGATCAGAATTTTGTAGGTTGCCGGCATGGCGGCCTCCCTTATCGTTTGTTCGTCAAAATCTTAAATAGTTCCAACCCTTAAGGCCATCGTACTCATAGCCGGCATGCTATGCGGCCCGTCTTGTCGATGCAATCGGGGCTACGCTCATCCAAGCGTGCGCCCGCGCGGGGATGAGCGGAGCGAAGCCTGCGCGCGCAGTCTCTAGGAATTAAGGTCAATAGGCCAAAGGAACTGCGCGCTAGTGACCCCGAGTGAGCGCTGCAAGCGGCTCTGGCGCCGGGCCACCGGTAGCCCAGTCGAGCAATTCAACTGTGTGCACGACCGGGATCGCAGTGCCGGAAGCAAGCTGCGTGATGCAACCGATATTGCCGGCGGCGATCACGTCGGGTGTGAGCAATTCGATGTTGGCAACCTTGCGTTCGCGCAATTGTTTCGCCAGCGCCGGCTGGAGAATGTTGTAGGTGCCCGCCGAACCGCAGCACAGATGTCCTTCGGGTACGTCCTTGACCACGAAACCAAACTTGGAAAGCAATTCTTTTGGCTCACGTACCACCTTCTGCCCGTGCTGCAGCGAGCAGGCAGCATGATAAGCAACGGTGAGCGGCATCGGAGCGGCCGTTTCACGCAAATTTAGCGTCGCTAGGTACTCGGTGATGTCGCGTGCACGCGCGGAAATGCGGGCGGCCTTCATGGCATAGGCCGGATCACTGCGCAGCATGAATCCGTAATCTTTGATGGTCGTGCCGCAGCCGGAGACCGTGACCAGAATGGCGTCGAGTCCGTCTCCTTCAAGTTCTCGGGTCCAGGCGTCGATATTATTGCGAGCCCGCGACAGTGCCTCGTCCTCGCGCCCCATGTGATGGGCGAGCGAGCCACAGCAGGCTTCGCCGGAGGCGACCACCACCTCAATGCCGTGGCGATTGAGCAGCCGGATGGCAGCTTCATTGGTGGAGGGCGCGAGCACCGGATTGATACAGCCAGCCAGCAGCGCCACCCGGCCTCGCCGCGTTCCTTCTGCTGGATAAACCTTGCCAATGCGGTCGATTGGGGGGGCCGGTTTGCGACGGGGCGTGAGCCGAAGCATCGCCGCCATCCGATGCAGGCCGAGCACATCGAGTACCGGCGCCAATGGGCGCGCGATCAACCCCGCTACCACGGCTAGACGGAACAGCCCCGGGTCGACCAGTACGCGCGCGAGCAGCCCGCGCATGGCGCGGTCCGCAATTGGGCGCTTATAGGTTTTTTCGATGCGTTCTCTCGCATAGTCCACCAGATGCATGTAGTGCACGCCGGATGGACAAGTGGTCATACAAGCGAGACACGACAGGCAACGATCGACATGCTTGACCACCTCACGTGTCGCCGGCTTGTCCTGCTCGAGCATCTCCTTGATCAAGTAGATGCGCCCGCGCGGTGAATCGAGCTCGTCGCCGAGCAGCACGTAGGTCGGGCACGTCGCCGTGCAGAATCCGCAATGCACGCAGGCGCGCAAAATTTTCTCCGAGGATGCGACCTGCGGGTCGAGCAACTGTGTGAGGGTGAAAGAGGTTTGCAATCGACTTACACTTTCTGCCGTCCCGGCCGAGCGAAGCGAGGGCCGGGACCCATACTCTGCAGCCCATCGAGGGACTGCGACGTATAAGTCCCCGCCTTCGTTGGA
The DNA here is from genome assembly GCA_036391175.1 of Pseudolabrys sp. GTDB lineage: Bacteria > Pseudomonadota > Alphaproteobacteria > Rhizobiales > Xanthobacteraceae > Pseudolabrys. Next base: position 4,791 of record DASWAK010000190.1, on the reverse strand, counting down.
ACGATGGCAATGAGTGGTGTGTGAATAAATATCATTTCATATACCCGCCCACATGCGGCCGGGATTGAGCATGCCCTTCGGATCGAAGCTCTCCTTCACGCGCTTGGCGAGCGCGCGCGAGGCGGGGGCTTCCGGCGCGAATACGTCGACCGCAGCGCGCACTGCGGCCGGCGCACGTATCAGCGTGGCATGGCCGCCCACTGCGGCCACGGCGCCACGAATCGCGGCCGCGTCGGGCTCATCTGCGAAGGGCATCGCCACCCAAACAAGGCCGCCCGCCCAGTCATAGAACATTTGCGCCGCCGGCGTGATGGCGGCGGCGATTTCGTGGCCACGGCTGGAGGGAACGGAAATGCGCCAAAGCGGCCGTGCACGCGCCGCCTCCACGGCGAATGGCTTGACGTTCCGGATGCTGCGCCAGAGGGCGTGCGAATTTTTTTCATCGAGCAGCGTCACCGGCCCAAAGTTTTTCATCAGTGCAGCGAGAGCCTCCTGACGGTGCGCAACTGAAGGCGCAAACCCTTCCACCCGTAGCACCGTGGATGCTTCTGATCTGGGTAGGCCGTCGAACCAGGAGGCCACGTGGTCGGGCAAATGCGCCGCGCCCGAGACGTCGCATGACGAACCCATCGCAGCCGCCATGGCGGCGCAGGCGCGTGCATCGTCGAGACCCGCGATCAGCACAGTGGTCTCGGTCTCGGCTTTAGGCAGCACTTTCACAGTAATGTCGGTCATGGCGGCGAGCGTGCCCCAGGATCCCGCCAGCAGCTTGCAGAGGTCATAGCCGGTGACGTTCTTCACCACGCGACCGCCGGATTTGATTGTTTCTGCACGGCCGGTGACGGCAGTCACGCCCAGGAAATGATCGCGTGCGGCACCAGATTTGATTCGACGTGGTCCGGACAGGTTAGCGGCGATGGCACCCCCCAGTGTACCGCGGTCCGCCTCGCCACCGAGCAACGGCCCGTAGTCGATGGGCTCGAAAGCGAGCTCCTGGTTGTTCTTCTCAAGCAACGACTCGATCTCGGCGAGCGGCGTGCCGGCGCGCGCCGAGAGCACGAGTTCGGCCGGTTCGTAAAGGGTAACCCCTTTGAGTCCGGAGAGATCGAGCGTCAGATCGGTCTGGCTCGGGCGGCCGACGGTGCGTTTGGTCCCCTGCCCGGCAAGCTCGAGCGGCTTTTCGTTGCCGAGCGCAAAGCGCACGGCTTCCTCGACCTCCTTGCCATTACGGGGTTTGAGTGTGTCAGCCATTGCGCGAATACATCATTCCGCCGCCCGCGCGGCGGCAAGCTCATGCGTAAAAGCCGGCATGACCTCTCGCGCGAAACGGCGAAGCTGATCAACACCGCCTGCAATCGTAAGCAGCACGTAGGTTACGCCAGCATCACGCAAAGCTTCGATCATGCGCGCAATTTCATCAGGAGTTCCAAAAAGAGCGTTCTCTTCAGTAGCGCCCGCCCTGTCCGCATAAGCGAGTACGTGCGATCCGGTTTTCGCTGACGGGTCGCGCGAAACATCGATGGTGCGTTTGGTGTATTCAGCCTGACGCACCAGTGCCGCTTCCTTGTCGGCCTTGTCCTTTGCCACATAGAGCTGGCGCGCAACGGTCACCTGCATCGGATCGAAGCCCAGGCCGCTCGCTTCTCGCACGGCCTTGTAGATTGCAATGCGCTCACCCAGCGTCACCGGCGAAGCATATTGGTCGAGAATGAGATTGAACCCGCGCGAAGCGGCACGCTTAATCGAATGTGGATTGCCCGCCGCCACCCAGAGCGGCGGATGCGGAGCCTGAGCCGGTGGCGGCTCGACCACGATGTCTTCGAAATGCCAGAAATGGCCTCGGTGCGAAAACCGCTCACGCGTGGTCCATGCGCGTGTCATCACTTCAAGCGCTTCCTCGAAGCGCGCTTCAGCCTCCTCCGGCGCGATTTGAAAACCTTTGAATTCGCTGTGGCGGTAGCCTTTGCCAACGCCGAGATCGAGCCGACCGGCGGAAAGAAGATCGAGCGTGGCCGCCTCCTCTGCGAGCAGAACCGGATTGTGCCATGGCGGCACGATGACAGCGGTGCCCAACCGCAGTGTCGTCGTGCGCATTGCCAGGGCCGCAAGCAGCATCAGCGTGGAAGAAACCTGGTTCCAACCGCTGAAATGATGCTCCACCGAAAAGCTCGAATGAAACCCGAGCGCCTCTGCCTCGACATTGAAATCAAGGAATTCGAAAAAGCCGCGGCCAGTCTGAGGACCGAAGCCTGAAACATCGGCTTTGGGCGAACAGAATAAACCGAACCGCATTTTTAGAACCTCGGAATATCGGGGAACGGCAACTTGCCGGCATGCACGTGCAATTTCCCCAGTTCGGCGCAGCGGTGAAGTTGCGGGAATACCTTGCCGGGATTGAGCAGCCCCTTGGCATCGAAAGCGCATTTGACGCGCTGTTGCTGGTTGAGATCGATTTCCGAGAACATCACGGGCATCAGATCGCGCTTCTCCACGCCGACGCCATGCTCACCGGTCAGAACGCCACCGACCTCGACGCAGAGCCTGAGGATATCGGCGCCAAACTCCTCGGTTTTTTCCAGCTCGCCGGGCACATTGGCATCATAGAGGATGAGCGGATGCAGATTCCCGTCGCCCGCATGGAAAACATTGGCGACGCGCAAATTGTATTTTGCTGACAATTCTTTGATGCGCTTGAGCACCCGCGGCAGCTGCGCGCGCGGGATGGTGCCGTCCGTACAGTAGTAGTCGGGCGAGATGCGCCCCACTGCCGGGAACGCTGCCTTGCGACCCGCCCAGAACAACAGGCGCTCCTCCTCCGAACGCGAGGCCCTGCATGACACCGCGCGACAGTCGCGCGCAATCTTCTCGACACGTTCAATCAGATGATCGACCTCGGCTCTTGGCCCATCGAGCTCGACAATCATCAAGGCTTCGACATCAAGCGGATAGCCGGCATGCACGAATTCCTCCACCGCCGCGATGGCGGGGCCGTCCATAATTTCCATCCCGCTGGGAATGATTCCCTCACCGATAATGCGAGAGACGCATTCGCCTGAGTCCTCAGACGACGAGAAGCCGATGAGCATCGCGCTCGCAGTTTCCGGCTTCTTCAGAATGCGCACGGTCACCTCTGTGACCACGCCGAGAAGACCTTCCGAGCCGTTGATAAGACCGAGCACATCGTAGCCCGACGCGTCGAGATGCTTGCCGCCGAGACGTAGCACTTCGCCAGTTATCAGGACAATCTCGCAGCCCAGGACATTGTTGGTGGTCATTCCGTATTTCAGGCAATGCACACCGCCGGAATTTTCCGCCACATTGCCGCCGATGGTGCATGCGATCTGTGAAGAGGGGTCGGGTGCATAGTAAAAACCCGCATCGGCCACAGCATTACTCACCGCGAGATTGGTGACGCCGGGTTCCACCACCGCGACACGATTGTCAAAATCGATTTCACGGATGCGATTGAACTTGGCCATGCCAAGCAGCACGCCATCGGCGAGCGGCAACGCGCCGCCGGACAACGACGTGCCCGCCCCACGTGGAACGACCTTGATGCCCTCATCGTGGCAATAGCGCAACACTTCGGCGACCTGCTCCGTGGTCTCCGGCAGCACCACCACCATCGGCAGTTGCCGATAAGCAGTGAGCCCGTCGGTCTCGTAGGGGCGCAACTCACGCTCGGCTGCGATGACACCCTCACCAGGGACGATGGTCCGTAGTGCGGCAACGACGCGTTCGCGGCGGCCCAATACCGTCTGGTCTGGCTCCGGCATTCGCATCGACATGCTTAAAACCCCCGGCCTCTTGTATCGTTACATTGGCGCATGATCTTATCCGAAATCCGGTTCCCAACCCCGATCGAGTCGTGGACAAGCTTTTCGGTATGATGCGCTGCGACGATACCAGCCATTTGACGCCTTACACATAGGGCTGGCAAAACCCACCGGAAACCGAGTTATGCCCACGGCGTTGGTTCGGGGGGCGGCTCTAGGACTTCACAATAGGAGCAGAATAATGAAATCGGTAGTTGCGTCGGCTGTAATCATGGCCGCGTTGATTCAGGTGGCGCAGGCACAGGACGTGGCAGCCGGCGAGCAATCCTTCAAGAAATGCTTTCCCTGTCATTCTATTGGCGAAGGCGCCAAGAACAAGGTCGGACCGATCCTCAACGGCCTCGACGGACGCCATTCCGCTACCGTTCCTGACTACAATTATTCCGACGCCAACAAGAATTCCGGCATCACCTGGAACGAAGCCACCTTCATGGAATACATCAAGGACCCACGGGCCAAGATTCCGAACACCAAGATGATCTTCCCCGGCATCAAAAACGAAAAGGAAGCCGGCGACCTGTGGGCCTATCTCAAGCAGTTCGGTCCCGACGGCAAAAAGAAGTAAGACAAGGTCGAAATACGAGTAACCTGGACACGGCAGACATTTGACCTTGGTCAAGGCCGCAATGGACGGTGGTAGGCATATAATTTAACGCAATCGCTCGGCAGGAGATTTACATCATGATCAAGGATATTGTTGTCAACCTTGGGCTCGGCGCAAACGATCCGGCCGGCGACTACGCCGTTTCAATAGGAGAGGCCTTCGGAGCTCATGTCCTCGGCGTCGCCGTTTCTTATGAGCCGGTGATCCCCGGTACGGTAATGGGTGGCATTCCGCCGGAAATCATCGAAAGTCAGCGCGCTGAATCGAATAAGAAGGCACGCGCGGCCATTGAACGGTTCGAGCAGGCGGCCCAGCGCGCAGGCATTTCAATGGAGACGCGCACCATAAGCG
>DASWAK010000189.1:0-1905 GCA_036391175.1 Pseudolabrys sp. | reverse complement strand
CACCCGAAACGTCCGGCGCTGACACTCCAAAGCGTTCGACGAACTTGGCGGGGGTCACAACCTCGATGTCGCCACGTGGGGTTTTGATCGTCACGCCGTTCGCAGTCATGTGGCCTGCCACGCTGGTGAAGCCGGCAAGAAACCTTGCGTGATCGCCCGGAACCTGCGCGACTAGCACGACACCCGCCACGCCGAGGGCCGTATTGGCGTGAACCTGGAAGGCCGGATCCCAGAAATTCTCCGGGTAGTGTTGGAAGCTGGTGAAGAATCCAATGTCGGGCGCGCGCGGATTTGATGCGAACGCAAGTGCGAACGCAACCTTGACCACCATACCGTCGGGACGCTTGCCTTCGCGTTCAAACTCATAGAGTTCGAAGTCTCCGATTCCCTCCGCGCGAAACTCGTCGGCGTCGGTCATTCCCCGTCCCTCGAGCACTAGCATCGATAGCCCCTGCCCGCGCGCCAGGAAGTCGCGATTGAATGCGCCGAATGAAAAGTGCCGTGAGGAGTGCGGCGCGATCCCGCTCGCGTCCGCAACCGCCAACAACTCGATAAACGTTCCCGGCAACTGGATTATGTGGTTCTGCGTGCCCCAACTGGATGGGTGACGGTTGCGGGCGCCAACCTGGAAGCCCAAACCACGATAGAGTTCAACGGCAGCATCGAGATCGCGCACCGCATGTACGATGTGATCTAGGCCGCGGGCCATTGCCGTCGCGCTACACCAGCCGGCTTCGCTCGACCGCCGCGCCGATGAACGACGAAAACAGCGGGTGCGGCTCAAAGGGGCGGGATTTCAGCTCGGGATGGAATTGAACGCCAATGAACCAGGGGTGGTCTTCATATTCGATGATTTCAGGCAGGATGCCATCGGGCGACATCCCCGAGAAGCGCATGCCGCGTTGCTCGAGCCGGCCCTTGTAAGCTGTGTTGACTTCGTAACGGTGGCGATGCCGTTCGGAAATTTCGGTTGTCCCATAAATCTGTGACACCCGGCTCCCGCGCGTGAGCACCGCATCATAGGCGCCAAGTCGCATGGTGCCCCCGAGATCGCCACTCGCGCTGCGCTTTTGCAGTTCGTTGCCCTTCAGCCATTCGGTCATGAGACCAACCACCGGTTCGGGTGTTACCCCGAACTCCGTGGAATTAGCTTTTTCGATGCCACACAGATTTCGCGCGGCTTCAAGGACTGCCATCTGCATGCCAAAACAGATGCCGAAATACGGTACGTGGCGCTCGCGCGCAAATTGCGCCGCCTTGATCTTCCCTTCGGTACCGCGTTGGCCGAACCCGCCCGGGACCAAAATGCCGTTGACGTGTTCAAGGAACGGCGTCGGGTCTTCGTTTTCGAACACTTCCGACTCGATCCAGTCGAGATTGACCTTTACCTTATTCGCTATGCCGCCGTGCGAGAGCGCCTCGATCAGTGATTTGTAAGCGTCTTTCATGCCGGTGTATTTGCCCACAATGGCGATGGTGACGTCACCTTCCGGATTGCGAACGCGCTCGTTAATCAGGCGCCAGCGGTCGAGATCGGGCGCTTGGCGCGGCTCGACCCCGAAAGCCGCCAGCACCTCTGCATCGAGGCCTTCGCCAGAATAAGCCTCGGGCACTGCATAAATGTTGTCGACGTCGCGCGCCTCGATCACGGCGCTCTCGCGCACGTTACAAAACAGCGCGAGTTTGCGACGCTCACTTTCCGGGATCGGCCGATCGGTTCGGCAAAGCAGGATATCCGGCTGAATACCGATTGATCGCAATTCCTTGACCGAGTGCTGAGTGGGCTTGGTCTTGAGTTCACCCGCGCTCGGTATGAAAGGCATCAGCGTGAGATGAATATACAACGCATGCCGGCGCGGCAGGTCGTTGCCCAATTGCCGGATCGCTTCAAAGAACGGTAGTCCT
>DASWAK010000188.1:0-2178 GCA_036391175.1 Pseudolabrys sp. | reverse complement strand
CCGACGAATAGAGCAACTGCGTCTCCGCCTTGATCATGCGGAAAGTCTGCTCCAGCGCCGCCATATCGGTCATTTCCATCGGCTGTGATGAAAAATACATATCGCGCATGTACTCGCTCGGCTTTTTCTTCAGCGCCGGCGCCTCTGACGAGCGCATCATGAATTCGTTGTCGAAGCGCTGCATCATAAACGGTACCCAGGCCAGGCCGCTTTCCACCCACAGCACCTTCAGTTTTGGAAATCGCTCCGGTAGCCCGTTGGTGATCCAGTTGGCGAGATGCACCATGTTGTAAAATACAAAGCCGAGGGCGTGCACCGAGATGAAGCGGTTCATCATGCCCACAGTCTGATCATTCCAATTGTAGCCGGCGTGGAACGCGAGCGGCAGGCCCATCTCTTCCATGAGGGCATAGGTTTTCACGTAGGAATTGTGGTGCACTGGACGGTAACGTGCTGATGTCACCATGAATCCGACGACGCCTTTGCTCTGGCCAAATTCCTGGACAGTCCGAAAGGCGGCATCCGCATCGTTGAATGGCAGATAAAGCATGGACCGGATGCGCGGTTCATGCGCCAGCACCCGTTCGGTAAGCCATCGGTTATAGGCGCGCGCCAGTGCGACCTCGACCTCGACTTGCGGATGCAGTCCAAGCTGCAGCATTGGCGTTGGAAACATCACAGCCACATCGATTCCGATCGCATCCATCCAGCGTCGCGTCAGCGCGATATCCCGTTGCACTCCCACTTCGGTCTTTTCCAGACCGCGCACCGCGTAGCGCATGACGCGCCCGCCCATGTCCTGGTATCCAACCCCGGCCGGCAACATGCCGACGCTCTTGGCACTAGCCTGCCGTGCGCTGCGCGCAAGCTGTTGCAACACCGGATCGTCCATATAGTCGAGGATCTCGCCGATCGATTCGCTTTCGTAGTGATGCGAATCTACGTCGACGATAGGAAAATTCTTGTAGCTGCGTTCGGCTGCTTGCCTGGCTGCATGCGCAAGCAGCTTGCTGGTGTCGAACTCTTCGACCTCCATGCGGCGAAAATCGCTAAGCGGAAGATCCATGTGTTATCTCCCCGACCAGGCTTGCCACATACCAAGCTCGAACACTTGCAGATTCACGGCCTTTAACATGGCGGTGACCGTCACTATCACTTCGGTCGCGGTTGTCGCATCGGCCGGAAAGGCGGGCAGGGCGCCATCGCGCTCAGCCGCGCGTTCGGCATAATGCCGCACGGCTTTCGCCAGCATGTCCTGGATCTCGGCGTCGCTCGGCCGTTCACTTAAGCATGCGATCGATTCAGCTTGCGACGACATAGATATCCTCTCCGCGCCGGACCACTTCGAAGCTCTTCAGTTTAAGGCTTCGGTCGGCGGCGCATTCACCCGTCTTGAGATCGTATTCGTAGCCATGCCAGGGGCAGATGAAATGCATTTCATCGCTGGAAAACTTCTGGCCGAGCCAACCTCGATCAGCGCCGATGACATCCTCGACCTTGTGCATCATGATGCCCTCGCAAGCCGGTCCACCCTGATGAACGCATAGGTTCTCGTAGGCGTAGAATTTGCCCTGCCAGTGGAAAACGCCGATCTCACATCCGCCATGTGCCACAATGCGACGTTCACCGTCGGAAAATTGCACGGCTTTCGCGACAAATACTTCAGACATTCAGTCCCGCTCCTGACCATCAAATAGTTGAAAAGTATGGCACTGAACCGCACGGCGCGGCAACGAAGCGACTTCGCGAAACGAAAACTCGGGTTGCGATGGTGTGCATTGTGCAAGGGTGCTCCATCGCGCAGGGTCAGCCCGCCGTAGGCGAAGGAAGCCCGGGTGGATTCAGCCGCAATTCTGGCAGCCACAGCGGGCGTCTTTCTGCCGGCCGGCAACGTCAAGGGCGTGATTGGCATGGGGGCAGCCGACCGTGTCGATCGGTTTGCTTAGGCTGCTGATGACGCCGATCCAGGCGGCAGCGATCCTGGTGGTGCCGTCACTGGTCACCCAATATCCTGGCTTGTACAGCGGATGTGGCCACTGCTCGCCGGCATTTGCATGGGCACTTTATTCGGCGTGCTGCTGCTACCGCACGATGGCAACGGGCGACAGTCTGGCTCGGCCTCGCGCTGGCGCGCGTATGCCCGCTGGGGTTGGGAAAGGGCCAATTCTCCGTACCCCG
>DASWAK010000187.1:0-8743 GCA_036391175.1 Pseudolabrys sp. | reverse complement strand
GCTTTCGGCAACGTGGTGATGATCTGTTCGTGCTTGATCAGCGATGCGGCCATGTTGGCGAACATGGCCTTGCGATGCTCCGCCGTGCGGTTGAGCTTGCGGTGAACCTTGCCGTGACGCATCGCCTAACTCCTGCTTCCCCTTGGTGTCCCGAGCGCAGCGCAATACGAGTGGTACGCTTTAGACCTAGGATCCACCTTATCCTGATCCGGGTGCACCGCATCCAGGATGACGTCGTAAGGTGTCAGTAATGATCCTCGAAGCGCTTGGCGAGCTCTTCGATATTCTCGGGCGGCCAGCCGGGCACTTCCATGCCGAGATGCAGGCCCATCTGTGCCAGCACTTCCTTGATCTCGTTCAGCGATTTCCGCCCGAAATTCGGAGTGCGTAGCATTTCCGCTTCGCTCTTCTGCACAAGGTCGCCGATATAAACAATGTTGTCGTTCTTCAGGCAGTTGGCCGAGCGCACCGACAATTCGAGTTCGTCCACCTTCTTGAGGAAGGCCGGATTGAAGGCCAGGTCCGGGATTGTCTCGGCGGCAACCTCCTTGCGGGGCTCCTCGAAGTTCACGAACACGTTCAGCTGATCCTGAAGAATACGTGCGGCGTAAGCGAGCGAATCCTCTGGCGACACTGCGCCGTTGGTCTCGATCGTCATAGTCAGCTTGTCGTAGTCGAGGATCTGACCTTCGCGGGTGTTCTCAACCTTATAAGAGACCTTGCGCACCGGCGAATAAAGGCTGTCAACCGGGATAAGGCCGATCGGCGCGTCTTCCGGACGGTTGCGCTCCGCGGGCACATAGCCTTTGCCGGTGTTGACGGTGAACTCCATGCGGATCTCGGCGCCCTCGTCGAGAGTGCAGAGCACGAGATCGGGATTGAGCACAACCACATCGCCGACGGTCTGAATGTCGCCGGCGGTGACTGTGCCGGGACCCTGTTTCTTTACCACCATGCGTTTAGGACCTTCGCCCTGCATCTTGATGGCGATGTCCTTGATATTGAGCACCATGTCGGTGACGTCCTCTCGCACGCCGGCGATCGAGGAGAACTCGTGCAACACGCCGTCGATATGCACCGACTGCACCGCCGCGCCTTGCAGCGAGGACAGCAGAATGCGGCGCAGCGCATTGCCGAGCGTAACGCCGAAACCGCGTTCGAGCGGCTCGGCGACTACCGTCGCGACCCGCGCAGCATCACCGCCGGCGGATACTTGGAGCTTGTTCGGCCTGATCAATTCCTGCCAATTCTTCTGGATCACGTCTTCACCTTTTCAGCGGCGCGGTCTTGTCGCGCCTAGCGCACCCCACCCGCCGCGTGGGGAAAATCTCGGCGGTAGCACGCGCGCGGGGCAAAAGACCCGCACGAAAGAAAATCACACGCGACGACGCTTTCGCGGCCGGCAGCCGTTATGCGGAATCGTGGTCACATCCCGGATCGAGGTAATCGTGAACCCGGCCGCCTGCAGCGAGCGCAACGCTGACTCGCGTCCCGACCCGGGGCCTGACACCTCAACCTCGAGGGTGCGCATGCCGTGCTCCTGCGCCTTCTTGGCGGCATCTTCGGCGGCAACCTGCGCGGCGTAGGGCGTTGATTTGCGCGAGCCTTTGAAACCCATGGTCCCGGCCGACGACCAGGCGATGGTGTTGCCCTGCGCGTCGGTGATGGTAATCATAGTATTGTTGAACGAGGCGGCAACGTGCGCGACGCCCGAGGCGATGTTCTTTCGTTCGCGCCGGCGGACGCGGGTGGCTTCCTTACCCATTCTCAATCCTTTCGCGCCCGTGCGCCATCATCAGCGCGGGGCTCATCCTGTTATCAAGTCGGTCCCGGGGTCTTCTTTTTGCCAGCGATAGTCTTGGCCGGGCCCTTGCGGGTCCGCGCATTGGTGTGGGTGCGCTGGCCGCGGACCGGAAGGCCTTTGCGGTGACGCAGTCCGCGGTAGCAGCCCAGATCCATCAGCCGTTTGATGTTCAATTGAACTTCGCGGCGAAGGTCGCCCTCGACCATGTAGTCGCGGTCGATGATCTCACGGATCTGGAGAACCTCAGCGTCGGTCAGCTGCGACACACGGCGCTCTGCCGGCAAATTAACCTTGCCCACGATATCCTGGGCGATCGTGGGCCCGATGCCATGGATGTACTGCAGCGCGATCACCACGCGCTTGTTGGTCGGTAGATTGACCCCCGCGATACGCGCCACTTAGTTTCTCCTATATTGGCCGGTGGCGCGGAAAGCGCCAAATTCTTGTGTCCCTGGAAGGGGATAGCGCAAAGCGTAACACGACGCCCGTCCCCGCCTTGCTGGGGCCCGGCATCGCGTCAAACTCCTGAATGTGCAGCTTATTAAGGGATTCATCGCGCCTTCGTCAACCTCCGCCGGGTACGGTTTTTGCGCTGTCCCGACCTGCTTTTGCGCTTGGTTCCGACCGACCGTTTCCGGCGGGCGCGGCCTTTTAGGGACGCCGGCTTGGGTGTCCTGGAAGCTCTGCTCTTCCGGCGGCTGGATTTGGCCTTAGGAGTTCGAGGGGACCGCAGTAACCGGGCAATCTCCGCGGTGACCTCATCAATCGCGGCCATCCCATCCACGCTCTTGAGCATGCCCTTACCGGCGTAATAGCCCGCGAGCGGGGCCGTCTGCACCCGATACGCTGAAAGCCGCCCCTTGAGTACCTCCGGATTGTCGTCCGCGCGTACATTCTCTCCGCGAGTGATCATGTCGGCCGCTCGCTTTTCGATGCGCCGAACGAGGATGCCTTCATCGACCTTCAGCTCGATCACCGCATCGAGCTTGAGCCCGCGCTCGGCCAGCAAGCGGTCAAGCGCTTGCGCCTGCGGCACCGTGCGCGGAAAACCGTCGAGCACAAAGCCGCGTTTAGCATCGGGCTGATCAATGCGATCAGCGATGATCGCCACCACGACGTCATCGGGTACCAGCTCGCCTCGGTCCATGATGGTTTTGGCGCGGAGGCCGACGGGCGTGCCAGCGGCGACCGCAGCGCGCAGCATGTCGCCCGTCGAAAGCTGGATAATTCCGTGTTTAGCTATCAGACGCTGTGCTTGCGTGCCCTTTCCCGCCCCCGGCGGGCCGAGCAGAATCAGTCTCATCGCGTGCGACCTCGCAGCTTCGAGCGCTTGATTAGACCTTCATACTGGTGCGCAAGCAGATAGCCCTGGATTTGTGCCACCGTATCCATCGTGACGCTGACTACGATCAATAGAGAGGTGCCGCCAAAATAGAATGGCACAGCTGCATAGGAAATCAGGATTTCGGGGATGAGACAGACGATCGCGAGGTAAAGCGCACCGACCGCCGTAATACGCGAGAGTACATAATCGATGTACTCGGCAGTACGCTCGCCCGGCCGGATGCCCGGAACGAAGCCGCCGTGCTTTTTCAGATTTTCCGCCGTCTCCGTCGGATTGAACACCACCGCGGTATAAAAGAAGGCGAAGAATACGATCAGCGCAATGTAAAGAATGAGGAATAATGGCCGACCGTGTCCGAGCAGAGTCGTGACCGTTGTGAGCCAGTCTGGTCCTTGCCCGGCGTTGAAATTGGCGACCGTGGTTGGCAGCAACAGCAACGAGGATGCGAATATGGGGGGAATCACGCCGGAGGTATTCAGCTTGAGTGGCAAATGCGAGGATTGGCCCTCGAACATGCGATTGCCAACCTGACGTTTTGGGTACTGAATCAGTAAGCGTCGCTGCGCACGCTCCACGAACACGATGAAGGCGATCACGGCGACCGCCATTACAATTACGGCGAGGATCAAGCCGGTCGACAATGCGCCTTGCCGGCCAAGCTCGAGCGTTCCAGCGATTGCAGACGGCAATTGCGCCACGATTCCCGACAGGATGATCAGCGAAATGCCGTTACCGATGCCACGCGAGGTGATTTGCTCGCCCAACCACATCAGGAACATGGTGCCGCCAGTGAGCGTGATCGTCGTCGACATCAGGAAGAAGATGCCCGGATTACTAACCACGCTCCCGGTACCTTGCAGACCGACCCCGATACCGTACGCCTGAAATGCGGCGAGCAGCACGGTAAGATACCGTGTGTACTGGTTCATGATCTTGCGGCCCTGCTCGCCCTCCTTTTTGAGGGCTTCGAGCGTCGGCGAAACCGTTGTCATCAGTTGAATGATGATGGAGGCCGAAATGTACGGCATGATGTTGAGCGCGAAGATCGCCATCCGGTGGATACCACCGCCGGAGAACATGTTGAACATGCCAAGAATGCCGCCGGCTTGCGTATTGAAGATCTGTTCCCAGGCGTTGGGATCAATGCCTGGCAATGGGATATACGTACCGAGGCGATAAACCAGCAGCGCGCCAACGGTAAACCAGATGCGCTTCTTGAGTTCTTCGGCCTTGGCGAGTGCCGAGAAGTTCAGATTGGCCGCTAGTTGTTCTGCCGCCGAAACCATCGATTGCTCCTTCGGCCCCCGCCCGGGTTTCTGTCATGGCTGCGGATACAGAACATCCAACAGCCGCGATACTCTAGATATGCCCGGCCTTGCCGAACGGTAGTCGCAACTTACTGATCGCCCGCTTGCGCGGACGATGACACCCACAAGAATTACTCAGCCTTAGCCTCTGCTTCCTTGGGCTTGCCGCCTTTCGGCTTGTCGCCACCCTTGGCCGCCTGCAGCGCCATGCGTTTGTTCTTGCCCTTCGGTTCGGCGTCTTCTTCCTTTGCCGGGGCGAGAATCTTCACCGTGCCGCCGACCTTTTCCACCGCCGCAACGGCGGATTTCGAGGCGCGCCAGACCGAAAACTCGACCTTGCTCTTGAGTTCGCCTTCGCCGAGGAGCTTCACGCCACCTTTCTCGCGCCGCATCAGTCCCGCCTTGACCATGACCGCGGCATCAACCGGAGCCTTAGGGTCGATGAGACCGGCGTCGATTGCGGCTTGCACCTTGCCAAGGTTGATTTCGTTGAGCCGAACCGCAAATGACGTGTTGCGGAACCCGCGCTTTGGCAGCCGGCGATGCAGCGGCATTTGGCCGCCTTCAAAGCCCTTGATGCTCACGCCGGTGCGCGCGGTCTGGCCCTTGCCGCCGCGGCCGCCGGTCTTACCCATGCCGGAGCCGATGCCGCGGCCGATGCGCATCCGCCTCTTTCGTGCACCCGCCCTATCGGCGATCTGGTTGAGTTTCATCGCACTGTCCTTTTATTTCGCCGTGCCAACCACGCGCACCAGATGCTGCACTTTGCGAATCATTCCGCGGGTTGACGGCGTATCCGGCAGGTCGCGCACGCGCCCAATCTTGTTGAGGCCGAGCCCGATCAGCGTCGCGCGCTGGTCATGATGGCGCCGCTGCGGGCTGCCCACTTGCTCAACCTTGATAATCTTTTGTGCCTGAGCCATGCGCTAAATTCCTCAATCGGCCGCCGCTTCCGCGTCGCCATCGCGACGGCGCGACTGCAAGGTCGAGACCTTGATATTGCGGCGGGCGGCAACCGAGCGCGGTGAATCCTGCTGCTTGAGCGCGTCGAAAGTCGCCCGCACCACGTTGTACGGGTTGGACGAGCCGAGCGATTTTGCCACGACGTCCTGCATGCCGAGAGTCTCGAACACCGCACGCATCGGGCCGCCGGCGATAATGCCGGTACCGGGAGCCGCAGCGCGCAGGAACACTTTGCCGGCGCCATGGCGGCCAAGCACGTCATGATGCAGCGTGCGGCCCTCGCGCAGCGGAACGCGCGTCAAGCCGCGTTTGGCTGCATCGGTCGCCTTACGAATTGCCTCCGGCACCTCACGAGCCTTGCCATGACCGAAGCCGACCCGGCCCTTCTGATCGCCCACCACCACCAGCGCAGCAAATCCGAAACGGCGGCCGCCCTTGACCACCTTCGCCACGCGGTTGATGTGCACCAGCTTGTCGATGAACTCATTGTCGCGGTCTTCGCGGTCGCGCCCGCCGCGCTCACGATCTCGTCGAGGTTCATGTGCCATGTTTGACCAATCCGTTAGAAGTTGAGGCCGCCTTCACGCGCCGCGTCGGCCAGCGCCTTGATGCGTCCGTGATAGAGATAGCCGCCGCGGTCGAACACGACGTCCTTGATGCCCTTTTCTTTCGCACGTTCGGCGATCAGTTTTCCGACCGCCTTAGCCGCCGCGATATTGGCACCACTCTTGGCGCCCTCGCGCATTGGCTTCTCAAGTGATGAGGCCGCTACCAGCGTCGTGCCTTTCACGTCGTCGATGAGCTGGGCGTAGATGTGCTTGGACGAGCGGAACACCGACAGACGCGCGCGCCCGCGCGCCGCGAGCTTGATCCTGCGTCGCACCGTCGCCGTCCGCCGTGCGGTCCGGTCAGTTAATCTCGACATGGCGCGTCCTCTACTTCTTCTTCCCTTCCTTGCGGAAGATGTACTCATTCACGTATTTCACACCCTTGCCCTTGTAGGGCTCGGGCGGGCGGTAGCCACGGATCTCGGCCGCGACGTGGCCGACTTTCTGCTTGTCGACCCCGGTGACTACAATTTCCGTTGGCTTCGGCGTCGCTATCGTAATGCCTTCCGGAATTGGGAAGTTTACGTCGTGGGAAAAACCGAGCTGCAATTGCAGCGTCTTGCCCTGGACTGCAGCGCGGAAACCCACGCCGGTGATTTCCAGCTTCTCCTCGAAGCCTTTGGTCACGCCCGACACCACATTTGCAACCAGAGTGCGTGAGGTACCCCACATCGAGCGCGCGCGCTTGCTTTCCCCACGAGGCTCGAGCTTGATCGCGCCCTTGTCTATAGCCACAGATACGTCCTCATGCACGACGACCTGCAGGGCACCCTTCGGCCCCTTCACCTTGACGGTCTGCCCCTCAACATTGGCGGTGACGCCCGTGGGGACCGTGACCGTTTTCTTGCCGATGCGAGACATCAGAACACCGTACAGATGATTTCGCCGCCCACATTCGCCTCGCGGGCGTCGTGGTCGGCCATAACGCCCTTTGGCGTTGACAGGATGGCGACGCCAAGACCGTTGTTGATGCGCGGTAGATTGCGAACCGCTACGTACACGCGACGGCCAGGTTTGGAGATACGTTCGATTTCACGAATAACCGGCTCGCCGTCGAAATATTTCAACTCGATCTCGAGCTCAGATCGGCCACTCGCGTGCGCTACGCTGGCGTAACCGCGGATGAAACCTTCCGTCTTTAGTACCTCGAGCACGCGCTCGCGCTGCTTGGAGCCCGGCATCGAGACCTTCGACTTGTTGCGCATCTGCGCATTGCGGATGCGCGCGATCATATCGCCGATCGGATCGTTCACTGCCATCGCGCCCTCCTCACCAGCTCGACTTCACAAGACCCGGAATTAGGCCTTTGGAGCCAAGGTCGCGCAACGCGATGCGGCTCAAGCGATGCTTCCGGTAGTAGGCCCGCGGGCGGCCGCTAAGTTCGCAACGATTGCGCACGCGCGTCTTGGAAGAATTACGCGGCAGTTCAGCCAATTTTAAAGTCGCGGCGAAACGCTCCTCCATCGGCAGCTTCTTGTCGTGCGCGATTGTTTTCAGCTGTGCACGCCGGTTGGCGAATTTCTTCGCCATCTTGCGCCGCCTGTTGTTCTTCTCGATCGAACTCTTCTTCGCCATACTTTCGCTCCTTGCGGTTCCGCGTATGAGGCCTGGCCTCACTGCCGGAACGGGAAGTTAAATGCGGTGAGCAGCGCCCGCGCCTCATCGTCGCTGCGGGCACTGGTACAAACGGTGATATCGAGACCCCAGGAATCGGTGACTTTGTCGAAGTCGATCTCTGGAAACACGATATGTTCCTTGATACCGAGGCTGTAGTTGCCGCGACCGTCGAAACTCTTCGGATTGAGGCCGCGGAAATCACGTATCCGGGGCAACGCGATATTTACCAGCCGGTCGATGAAATCGTACATGCGCGCCTTGCGCAGGGTGACCTTGCAGCCGATGGCCTGACCGTCGCGCAGCTTGTAAGTGGCGATCGACTTGCGCGACTTGGTGATCACTGCCTTCTGGCCCGCGATCAGCGACAGGTCATTGGCGGCATTGTCCACCTTCTTGCGATCGGCAACACCCTCACCGATGCCCATGTTGAGCACGACCTTGGTGATCTTGGGCACCTGCATGCGGTTCGAATAGCCGAGCTGCTTCGTAAGTTCTGCGCGAATGACGCTCTCGAACTGGGTGCGCAGGCGCGGCACATAGTCCGAGCGTTCGCGCGGTTTCTTGGCTTCCTTCGGCGCGGCGGCTTTAGCCTGTGCCTGGGCTTTCTTTTGCGCCTTGGCTTCTGCCTTAGCTTGTGCGGTCTGCTGCGTTTCAGCCATCAATCTCAACTCCGGAACGCTTGGCAACGCGTACCTTCTTGCGTGCGTGACCCTCTCCGACGAACTTGAAGCCGACACGGGTCGGCTTGCCGTCCTTGGGATCGGCGATCGCCAGATTGGACAGGTGAACCGTGCTCTCCTTGGAGACGATGCCGCCTTCCTGCTGCGCGGTCTGGCGCTGGTGGCGCTTGACCATGTTGATACCGCGCACAAGTGCGCGATCCTGATCAGGACGCACCTCGATCACCTCGCCCGTCCGGCCCTTGTCGCGGCCGGTAAGCACCACCACCTTGTCGCCCTTGCGGATCTTGGCGGCCATTACAGCACCTCCGGGGCGAGAGAGATGATCTTCATGTGGTTCTTGGCGCGTAGTTCGCGCGGGACCGGCCCGAAGATGCGGGTGCCGACCGGCTCCATCTGCGGCGTGATCAAGACCGCCG
>DASWAK010000186.1:0-3551 GCA_036391175.1 Pseudolabrys sp. | reverse complement strand
GTCCGCTCTCGCCAGCTGATCGAGCCAGGCGCGCCTCGCTCAGCGGCCGTCGCCTGAACGCCCGGTTTCATTGCGCCTGCGGGAAACCAAGCCCCCCTCTGGCCGTTTCTGGGGTACCCGGGTCTTCATCGGATTTGCTTTTTTGCAGTGCAATAGGTTATATTGCATTGAAGTAATCTGATGTAATGCCGCGGAGCCGGGGCGCGGCGGAGCGGAGTGTTATGTTGAAGTTCCTGCGGAAGTGCGCCGCGATCCCGGCGGTGAAATATTCGATTATCGCGGTTACAAGCCTGCTCTGGCTGGTCGGCTTTGCCGATCAACTTCCAGACATGATGCAGACCGCGAAATATGTCGGCATCTCGCTGCTGATGTTGGCTGTCGCCGCGACCGCCTGACGCCGCACAGCAACCTGAGCTTTTGTCAGGGCGTCTGGCGCCTTGCGAAGGACGTCAACCCAGATTCAATTCCTTGAAGAAATCATTGCCCTTGTCGTCGATGACAATGAAGGCGGGAAAGTCTTCAACTTCGATCTTCCAGATCGCTTCCATGCCGAGCTCGGGATATTCCTGCACCTCGACTCTCTTGATGCAGTGTTCGGCAAGGTTTGCCGCGCTGCCGCCGATTGATGCCAAATAAAATCCACCGTGCTTCTTGCACGCGTCGCGCACCTGCGCCGAGCGATTGCCCTTCGCGAGCGAGATCATCGAGCCGCCGGCAGCCTGGAACTGGTCGATGTAACTATCCATCCGCCCCGCGGTGGTCGGACCGAACGAGCCTGACGCATAGCCCGCGGGTGTTTTTGCTGGTCCTGCATAGTAGATCGGGTGGTTCTTGAAATAATCGGGCAGCCCCTTCCCTGCTTCCAGCCGCTCGCGCAGTTTCGCGTGCGCCAGATCGCGCGCCACGATCATAGTGCCGGTGAGCGAGAGCCGCGTCTTCACCGGATATTTCGACAGCTGCGCGAGGATATCTTTCATCGGCCGGCGCAGATCAACCTTCACCACCTGGCCGCCCAGCTTTTCCTGATCAATGTCCGGCAGATATTGCGCGGGATGATGCTCGAGCTCCTCCAGGAACACGCCATCTTTGGTGATCTTGCCGAGCGCCTGTCGGTCGGCGGCGCAAGACACACCAAGCCCGATCGGCAAGGACGCGCCGTGCCGCGGCAGGCGGATCACGCGCACGTCATGGCAGAAATATTTGCCGCCGAACTGAGCACCGACGCCGGTCGACTGCGTTATCTTGAGCACTTCCGCTTCCATCTCGAGATCGCGGAAGGCGTGACCATCTTCGCTGCCCTTGGTCGGTAGCTCGTCGAGATATTTCGTGGAGGCGAGTTTCACCGTCTTCATGGTCAGCTCGGCGCTCGTTCCGCCGATGACGATGGCCAGATGGTATGGTGGGCACGCGGCGGTGCCGAGCGTGAGCACCTTCTCCTTCAGGAACGCCAGCATGCGGTCGTGCGTCAGGATCGACGGCGTCGCCTGGAACAGGAACGCCTTGTTGGCGGAGCCGCCGCCCTTGGCAATGAACAGCAGCTTGTAGGCATCCTCGCCTTCCGCATAGATTTCCACCTGAGCCGGCATGTTCGATTTGGTGTTCTTCTCCTCAAACATAGAAATGGGCGCGAGCTGCGAATAGCGCAAATTGCGTTTGAGATAGGCATCGCGCGCACCTTCCGCGAGCGCGGCTTCGTCGTCGCCAGCGGTAAATACCATGCGGCCCTTCTTGCCCATGATGATGGCGGTGCCGGTGTCCTGGCACATTGGCAGCACGCCACCCGCGGCGATGTTGGCATTCTTGAGAAAATCATAGGCGACGAACTTGTCGTTGTCGGAGGCCTCCGGATCGTCGAGAATCTTGCGCAGCTGTTTCAGGTGCGCCGGACGCAGCAGGTGATTGATGTCGGTGAACGCGGCTTCGGATAGAGCCCGCAGCGCCTCGTGGCTGACCACCAGCATGTCCTTGCCCATCACTTTCTCGACCTTGACGCTGACGCCACCGATATCGAGCTTGCGATAAGGCGTCTTGTCGGGGCCAAGCGAAAACAGCGGCGTGTGGTGATAGGGCGGCGTGGTGGGGGATGTGACAGGGACGTTCATGCGGACTCCGAGAAAAATTCCTTAAAGTTATAGCATCTGCAGATGCGCCTCATGGATTGCCGGGTCAAGTGGCGTAAAGACGGCGCTTTGCGCTTTAAGCCCGACAGTGGTGGGGAGCTAGATTGCTCGCACCTTTCCTTTCTCGCCCAACCTGCACTCCAGCGCCTTACGATCCCACTTCCCCAAATCCGCCGCCACGTCATAGGTGCTCTGCAAGAATTCCATCAGCGCAGCGTCCGGATCACGCGCCGCGCGGACGGCATCGTAAGGCAACAGAAACTCGCCGAGCTCCTTGCTGAAGAACGCTTGCGCCGGCCGCACATTCGCCGCGCCAAAACCGTCCGGCGCTGGATAGGCGTAAGAATAGAACGCCGCATAATCGATCGGCCCGCCGCCACCCGGCCAAAAACCGGCGCTCGACACCTCGTGCGAATAAGCCTCTTGTGCCACGGCATTTGGCAGATGCGGCACACCGCCGGGATGGCGCGGTGCGGGACGGCCCGAAAAGCGCGTCACCGCCAAATCGAAGCTGCCCCAGAAGAAATGCACCGGGCTCGTCTTACCCAGAAAGCCGGTGCGGAAATGGGAGAATACCTCGCTCGCGGAGAGCAGAACGCGCCAGAATCGCTTGGCATAGTCGGCGTCATAAGCCGCGTGTAGCGTGTCCTGCTCGAACGGAACGCACTCGGCGATCTCGCAAGGCATGGTCCTGATGTGCACCTCGATGCCCAGCTCGTGCAACGCAGCCAGTAGCGCAGTGTAGAACTCGGCAACCGACATCGGCCTGAGCACGATCTGACGGACATGCCCGCCGTTGGTCCGCACCCATAACACGTGATCAATGAAATCGAACTCGATCTCGAAGCTGCCGCCCTGCCAGGGAACCGGCGAGGTCGTCAGTCCGCGCGCAGTGACGTAGAGCGCGACGTGCCAGGAATGGTTCTGCCACGGCGTCAGCGTGAGCCGGACTTTGCCTACCACCTGCGTCCACAAATGCAGTGTGTCGCGCGTGTCCTTCCACGCTGCATAAGAAAGTTCAGGCCACCGCTCTGCGATCGATCGTGACATTCCGGGTCGGTGCTCCCTTTCGACGGTACGGACGTTTGGTGATGACTGATTATGGCCGGGATTCACGTATAGTGCACTTGGGTAAAGGGCGCACCGATGACCGCGATTGCGAATACAGATACCGCGCCGCCGCATCGCTAGCTTCGCGTGGTCCTTGTCCTCATTGCAGCTCTTGAATTTCTGGATGCGCTGTCCGGCGCGCAAAATATTTTTACCGACTATCACCACCCGACGGCATTCCTGCGCTTCGCGCAAAACCTCACCAGCATCAAGCTCGCGCTGGTGCCGGTGATCGCCGGCGCTGCGCTGATCTATGCCGCATTGGGCAATGTCTGCCGTGCCATTCTGGCGTTGGCCGCTCTGGAGATCACAACCTGGCTC
>DASWAK010000185.1:0-3799 GCA_036391175.1 Pseudolabrys sp. | reverse complement strand
ACCAAGGAGCGCATGATGAGACCTGATCGCCCGCCACAGTGCATGTGGTCGCCAGCTCTCTCAACCACCATAGTCAAGCCGGTGATAGTCGTTGTCATGGGCGTCTCCGGATCGGGCAAAACCACGGTCTCGGTTCTGCTCTCCGCCGCACTCGGCTGCCAATTCCAGGAGGGCGATGATCTGCACCCGGCCGCGAATGTGGAGAAAATGCACAGTGGAACGCCGCTGACGGATGCCGACCGGTTGCCCTGGCTGCGCAAGATCGGCGAGGAAATCGACCGCTGGCGAGCGCGCGGCGAATCCGGCGTGCTCACCTGCTCGGCGTTGAAGCGGGCTTACCGCGACATCATCATCGGCGACCGCTCAGATGTGACGCTGGTCTACCTAAAAGGGTCGCACGACCTCATCCACAGGCGCATGGCCACGCGGCATGAGCACTTCATGCCAGTGGCCCTACTCGACAGCCAGTTTGCGACGCTGCAGGAGCCGACGCCCGACGAGCATCCGCTCACCGTCGACGTCGGCGGCAGGCCAGCCGAGATCGTCGCGGAGATCGTGCGTCAGTTGGAGGAGCGGCAAGCCAGGGCTTGCGGTCATAAATCAACCTCGGGAGCGGCGGCAGCTTCGGACGCGTTGAAAGGCGAGCGACAATGACGGCCCCGGCGCGGGAAGATTTGCAAAGGCCGATTGTCGTAGCGCCGTCGATCTTGTCGGCGGATTTCGGGCATCTCGCCGACGAGGTTCACGCCGTCGATGCAGCCGGCGCCGACTGGATCCATATCGACGTCATGGATGGTCGCTTTGTGCCGAATATCACATTCGGACCGGTGATTGTTGAAGCGGTGCGACGCCACACACAGAAGCCGCTCAATGTGCACCTGATGATCGTCGAGCCGGAGCGCTATCTCGCTACATTTGCCGAGGCCGGCGCCGATCATCTGCTCGTGCCGGCGGAGTCGTCGGCGACAATCCATCTCCAAGGTGTGCTGTCCAAAATCCGGAACCTCGGCAAGAAGGCCGGCGTAGTGCTGAACCCGGCGAGCCCGATTGAATTGATCGAATACGTACTGCATCTCTGCGATGTAGTTCTTATCATGACCGTAAATCCCGGCTTCAGCGGCCAGAAATTTCTGCCAGAGATGTTGCCCAAGATCCGCAGTTTGCGACAGCTCTGCGAAGCGCGCGGCCTCGATCCCTTTATTGAGGTCGATGGCGGCGAAAATGGCGAAACTGCCGGGCATGCGATCGAAGCAGGCGCGAACGCTATTGTCGCCGGGTCTGCAATCTTTGGATCGCAGGATTATGCGGCCGCGATTGCTGCCATCCGCGACGCCGCTCGCCGGATGGCCGGAAGGACGCTCGCATGACCATCGCGTCCGAGGCGAAAGTGGAAATCCTCGCCGATCCGGAAGCCCTGTCGCACCGGGCTGCAGCATGGCTGCTCGAGTCAGCGACAGCTAAGGACGGGATTTTTGCCGTCTGCCTGTCAGGCGGCACGACGCCTCAAAGGCTCTATGGACGCCTCGCTGAACCGCCCTATCGCGATACATTCCCGTGGTCGAGAACGCACTGGTTCTGGGGTGACGAGAGATTCGTGCCGCACAATGACGCGCTCAGCAACTACCGCATGGTGCGAGAAGCGCTGCTATCGCGTGCGCCGATCCCCGCCATCAACATCCATCCTATTCCGACCGAAGGGCTTAGCCCTGAAATGGCGGCGTCTGCTTACGAAGGCGAGCTCAAATTCTTTTATGGCGCCGCGCACCTCGACCCAGGTCGGCCGCTGTTCGATGTGAATCTTCTCGGGCTGGGGGCAGATGGACATACAGCCTCTTTGTTCCCGGGCAACCCGGTGCTAGCGGAACGAGACAAGTGGGTTTGCGCAGTCGTTGGCGCCAAGCCGGAAGCGCGTATCACACTGACTTATCCGGTGCTCGAGAGCAGCCGGCATGCGGTTTTCCTGGTCGCAGGAGACGAGAAGCGGGCGATATTCAAACGGCTTCGCCGTAACGACGACAGCCTGCCGGCAGCGCGTCTTCATCCGACCGGCAAGTTGTGGGTGTTTGCCGATGCGAACGCGAACGGTTGAAACCGAGGCCCACTTAAATTGCTAAGGCGGCGACATTGAATTAATCGCCTATGTTGCTCGGTTTCGCCGCTTCGGCCGGATAGATCAGCGCTCCGTCTGGATGTGACCTAGCAACGTTCGTCAAACGTGCCGGTACGATCTTGCCCGGCCCAAGTATGTGAAAGACCTGCTCGCCGGCAATAAGCAGGTAGTCGGCAATGATCCGGCGATGACACCGCCACCAAACCGCCTCTGCACACATCACAGCGCAGCGCTGGACGCTGCCAAACTCACGTAACCTGGCGAGGCCAGACTGGAAGCCGGCGGTCATCGCGTAATCCGCGTAGTTGTGAAAGCTCTGATTTTCCCAGAAGCCATTGATACTGGGCACAATATCATGCGCGCGCGGCCGTAGGCCGCCGAGCTCGGCCATATGTTCATAGGCGATCTGGAATTCCGACAATGATTTGGGCAGCGTTTCTAAATTGTATTGCGGATTTGTCCGCGAACGCGGGACGGAACGCACATCGACGACGAGGCCAATTTCCGAAGCGGCGAGCAATTCGATGAATTCGCCGATGGAGCGTGTGGAATGGCCGATGGTGAAAAACGGAGGAGCCATTCCTACCACTGGCCTATCAAATTCACGTCCGACATTAGTCGAGGTGTCTCAGCACCGCGGCCTTGTGTAAAGCAACATGATCGGTCTTATCGCTCTTGATTTCATACTGCGGCTCCTCTGGGCTAGCGTGGTGAACGTGACCTTTGTAGTTGACGTCGCGTCGATGTACTTTCACGATCTTTCCACGCACGCGCCCGGCTTCTGAATTCCAGCTCACGTGATCGCCGACCTTGAACGTCTTGGCCATGGTGCGCTGCCCGCTCGCAGAAGCATTTCTTATCAATCAGGCACGCCGATGTGGCCGTGGAACACTAAATCGCCGCCCTTCCATCCGCTGAACAGCAAAAGAAGAACCGCGACCAGGGACAACGACAGCCCATAGGGAATGATGGCCGCCGGGCCCTGCTGGTGCCCAGGGGCGGACTGCCCCAAACGTGCAAAATCAATTGCTTATCGTGTCCCACTTTCCTTGGACGTTCCATTGAATCCCATAGTGTATTTTTGAAATTGTCCCACCGATTTCCCGCCCCTACATGCGAGCAAATATCGGGACGTATTGTCATGCATCCGGCACAGCACCCATCGGGCCCGACAGCGATGCAAATGCCGTGCTCGATCAGCAATGCAGAGTGCGCGGCACCAACAACCTCTATGTCGTCGATGCTTCGGTCTTTCCGCTGATACCGAGCGCCGTCCCCAATTTGACCGTGATGATGCTGGGTGAGCGTTCCGCGGAGTGGCTGACCACCATTAGGCCCTGATCAGTAGCGCGGCACAAATGTCCGCTTTGCGTCAAAAGCAGACATGTGCGGTGCAAGAGGGCATGCCCGCTTTACCCCCAAAAGCGGACATGTGCGGTGCAACTAGCGATGTCCGCTATGGGCCAAAAGCGGACATTCCGCAATTCATTCGATCACTTGATCGGCGCGCGCGAGTAAATTGTACGGAATTGTAAGGTCGAGCGCCTTGGCAGTCTTGAGGTTGATGGCAAGTTCGAACTTCGTGGGTTGCTGCACCGGCAGATCAGCGGGATCGATGCCTCGCAAAACCTTGTCGACATAGGTGGCGCCGCGGCGCCATAGATCGGCACGGTCAGGCGAGTAGCTCAT
>DASWAK010000184.1:0-9202 GCA_036391175.1 Pseudolabrys sp. | reverse complement strand
ACCGTGTTGAGCCAGGCCGACCGTGCGCGGAGTGGACTCGCGCGCACCTTCCAGATCAATCAGCTTTTCCGCGGGCTCACGGTCCTGGAAAACCTTTGCATGACCATCGGTGAGCGTGATGGCAATTGCAACAACCTGTGGCGCTCTGCCGGGTCCAAGCGCGCGGTGATCGATGAGGCACTCGATCATCTCGAGTCGCTGCGCCTTTCCGAAGATGCGCTCAAATTAGTGAGCGAACTACCCTATGGCCGGCAGCGGCTCGTGGAGATCGCAATTGCAATCGCACAGAAGCCGCGCGTGCTCCTGCTCGACGAGCCGGCGGCTGGTGTGCCGTCCTCAGAAAGTCATCTTATTCTCGATGTGGTAGCGGCGCTTGACCCCGACATCGCCGTGCTCATCATCGAGCATGACATGGACGTTGTGTTCCGTTTTGCCAAAGAGATCACCGTGCTGGTGCAGGGCGCCGTGTTTACGCAGGGCACGCCGGACGAGATCATGAATAACGAGCAGGTGAGAGCAGTCTACCTCGGCCAGGAAGGCCACCGTGGAGGCCGCCATGGCTGAGCAGGCGCTTGCGCTAGACAATGTCCGTGCTGGCTACGGCGAGACCATGGTGCTCGAGAATGTTCGGTTTGCGCTTGGGGCAAGCGAGACTGTGTCGATCATCGGCCGCAATGGTGTCGGCAAGACGACCTTGCTGGCGACTATCATGGGGCACACTACGTTGCATGGGGGTCGGGTATCGCTCCATGGCAAGGATATCTCAACGCTCGCAACCTATCGCCGTGTGACTGGTGGCCTAGGTTATGTCCCGCAGGAGCGTGAGATTTTTCCCTCTCTCACGCTGCGCGAAAACCTGGAGGTTGCCGCGCGGCCAGGGCCGTGGACAATCGAAACGGTGTTCGAGCTCTTTCCACGCCTAGCCGAGCGCGCCAACAATCGCGGCAACCAGCTGTCGGGCGGCGAACAACAAATGCTGGCAATCGGCCGCGCGCTGATTGGTAACCCGACGGTGCTGTTGATGGACGAGCCGTCGGAAGGCCTTGCACCGGCGATCGTTGAGGAGCTAGCGCGCGCGGTAAAGCGCCTCACGCAAGCAGGCGGTCTCGCGACCGTTCTGGTCGAGCAGAACTCGCGCCTTGCGCTCGATATGGCTCCGCGCGCGGCGGTAATGGACCGGGGGCGCATTATTTATGACGGGCCGAGTGAGACGTTGCGCAATGACCCGGCCAAACTTGAGCAGCTGATCGGCGTGGTGAAGGCGTAGCGACGTGGCGTGCCCCGGACGGAGGGGTGCGTCGCTGATCCGTGGCCCTAGAGAAACGCATGAAACGCAGCACCAACCGCATTCTCACCACTCATGTCGGCAGCCTGATCCGTCCGCAGCCTTTGCAGGAGTTCCTGCGCGCCAAACAAGGCGGCAAGCCCTATGACGAGAAAGCGTACCAACAGTGCCTGACCGTGTCGGTTACCGAAGTCGTACGCGAGCAGGCCGATGCCGGTATCGACGTGGTCAGTGACGGTGAGTTCGGAAAATCGATCAGCTGGGCGCAATATGCGCTAGAACGGCTTTCGGGATTCGAGCGCCGGCCAATCAAGCAGGAGACCGCAAATCCGTTCAAACGCGGCGCTGACCGCACCAAATTCGCGGAATTCTATGCCGAGCTCGATGCCAAAGAAGCGGTCTCGACGACGACCGAAGCAATTTGCGTCGGCCCCATCAAATATACCGGCCGGGCCGAGCTTCAGCGTGACATCGACAACTTGAAGGTCGCGCTTAAGAGCGTGAAGGTCGAAGAAGCTTTTCTTCCCGTTGCAGCCCCGGCGAGCGTAATTCCCGACCGCAAAAACGAATATTACAAGGGCGACGAAGATTTGCAGGCCGCCATCGCCGAAGCAATGCGCACCGAATACAAGATGATTGTCGATAGCGGCTTCTTGCTGCAGCTCGATGACGCGCGCAGCGCCGTCACTTTTGATCGCATGGTGCCGCCCGCAAGCTTTACGGATTATCGGCGATGGCTCTCGAAGCAGGTCGACATCCTCAACCACGCTATCGAAGGCCTGCCGGCCGATCGTATCCGTTATCACGTGTGCTGGGGTAGCTGGCCGGGCCCGCACACCAGCGACGTGCCGCTCAAGGACATCGTCGACTTGATCCTGAAAGTGAAGGTCGGCGCCTATGTGATTGAAGGCGCCAATCCGCGTCACGAACATGAATGGCAGGTTTGGAGAGACGCCAGGCTTGGGTCCGATCAAGTGCTCATTCCGGGCGTCATCAGCCATGCGACGAATGTGGTCGAGCATCCTGAATTGGTGGCCGAGCGTATCGTGCGGCTCGCCCGTATCGTTGGGCGCGAGAGCATTATTGCCGGCACCGACTGTGGTTTTGCGCAGGGGCCGTTCTATCGCCGCGTGCATCCCTCAGTCATGTGGGCGAAGCTCCAGGCGCTCAGTGAAGGCGCCCGGCTTGCGAGCAAGGAACTCTGGTCATAGGGTTGCGGTTAGACGCGCAGGCAGTCGGAGCATGGCCCATGAATATCAACGCTCAGCCCTCGAGTGGTCTCGCGATCCCCTTTGATCATCGCCGGCTCGACCGTCTGATGGACGAGGCCGGCATCGACGTCGTGATCGCTACGTCCAAGCACAATGTGCAATATCTGCTCGGGGGTCATCGCGCCAATTTCTTCGACTATATGGATGCGACCGGTGTCACTCGCTATTTGCCGGTGCTGGTCTACCCGAAGGGCGCGCCCGAAAAAGCTGCCTATATCGGACACCGGCTGGAAAAATTCCAGCGCGAGGTGAGGCCGATGTGGACGCCAGAAACGCAGACCAATACTGCCGGCACCGTCGACGCAATGCAGAAGGCGGTGGACCACATCCGCAAGATCGGCCTCAAACCGAAACTCATCGCTGTTGAGTTTGGGTTTCTGCCATATGATTCCTCGCTTGTGCTGCGCAATTCTTTTCCCGATGTCGAATGGGTGGATGCGCTCTTCGTGCTGGAGCGCCAGCGCGCGAAGAAATCCCCCGAAGAGTTGAAACTGCTCAAATACGCATCGGAAGCGGTTATCGACTCCATGAAGTCGGTGATTGCCGCAAGCAAGCCTGACGTCACGAAGAACGAAGTCGCCGAAGCGTTACGCCGCGAGGAAACCAACCGCGGTCTGACTTTTGAATATTGCCTGATCACTTGCGGTACGAGCCTGAACCGCGCACCTTCCGACCAGCGCTGGGAGAAAGGCGACATCATGTCGATCGATTCCGGCGGAAACAACCACGGCTACATCGGCGATGTGTGTCGTATGGCGATTCAGGGCGAACCGGATGCCGAACTCGAAGACTTGCTCGCCGAAATCGAAAGCATTCAACGCGCAGCAATGAGGCCAATGCGCGCGGGGGTGCTGGGCAAGGAAATTTACGCCGCCGGCGAGCTGCTGCGCGCAAAATCAAAGCATCACAATCATCTCGATTTTCTCGCTCACGGCATGGGCATGGTTAGCCACGAGGGGCCGCGCCTCACTGACCATGGCCCAGTGCCTTACCCGGCCGAATATGCGGACCAGCCGCTCGAATCCGGCATGGTAGTGTCGGTGGAGACCACGCTCCTGCACCCGGTGCGCGGGTTTATCAAACTGGAAGACACGGTGGTGGTCAGCGACACTGGCCACGAGGTCTACGGCGAAGGCGCGCGCGGTTGGAACAGGGCGGGGACGCGGTAACCGTTCTCCGCTAGCTGGATATTCGCTTTCGCGGGGACGAGCAGATGCCGAACTTAAAACTAAACTCGCGCTTCTGCGTCCATCTGGGCGGCGAGCACGCTGAGCTTTTCTGAAATTTGGACCGGGTAATTGATGCCAGGCTCGAGCCGCCGGAGCGGCTCGGGCAACCGGTCGAGTTCGCGCGCAGCGCGCTCGCGGATTTGCGCCAGGGATGGCGCGGGCTCAATACGTTTTCCCGCACGCATGACTGGAGCAAGCAGCGGCTCGCCCCGCTGAGTATCGTTCTCCAAAGATAAGATGTCGCCGCGCATGGCGCCGTCGGTACCATAGGAGCGCCAGACTTGCTTGCGTCCGGGCCAGGTGACCTTACCCTCGGAGAGCTTGCGGCGCGGCTTGCCGGCGTATTCCTGCAGCTTGTATGCGCAATCGAGCGATGGCGCATCGATCGACGCGTCAAGATTGACGCCAATTCCGAAGCCGTCGATCGGCGCTCGTGCCGCCATCATGGATTGCAGCACATCTTCGTTGATGCCGCCGCTGACAAGAATAAGGACATCGCGTAAACCGCCGGCATCGAGGATGCCGCGCACTTTTTTCGCCATCGCAGTCAGATCGCCGCTGTCGATGCGTACGCCGCGAATCGCGATGCCGTCGGCCTTCAGCCTCGGCGCGAGCTCCACCACTTTGCGTGCGCCTGCCTCGGTGTTGTAGGTGTCGATCAAGAGGACCACCCCGTCGGGCCGCGCGCGCGCAAAGGTTTCAAACGCGATCATTTCGTCGTCATGCACCTGCACGAAGGAGTGCGCCATGGTGCCTACGATCGGAATTCCGTAGCGCTCGCCGGCGAGTACATTGGCTGCGCCGGCAAAGCCCGCGATATAGCTCGCGCGTGCGGAGAACAATCCGGCCTCAGCGCCGTGGGCGGTCCGCAATCCGAAATCGGACAGAATCTTTCCAGGTGCTGCGAGCACCATGCGGGCGGCTTTCGAGGCGATCAGCGTCTGGAAATGCAAACTGTTGATCAACCGTGTTTCAACGAACTGTGCCATCGGCAGGGGCGCCGTGATGCGGATCAGCGGCTCGTTAGGAAAGCAGATCGTGCCTTCAGGAATTGCATGAACGTCACCGGTAAAGCGGAAACCAGCGAGATAATCGATAAGATTTTTCCGAAAGCGTCCTGTGCTTTTAAGCCAGGCGATCTCATCGGTAGCGAAGTGCAATGTATCAAGATAGGTGAGGGCATCTTCGAGTCCGGCTGCCAGAAGAAAGCCGCGTCGGACCGGGAGCTGTCGTACAAAAAACTCAAACACGGCCTCGTTGTTCTCACCGCAGTCCAGATAGGCCTGAATCATGCTGAGTTCGTATAAATCGGTGGTGAGCGGGCTGGTGGGGGGCGTCATGATGCTTGGCCTGATCGAATAATGCAGACAACGTTCTGCCTTGTCATCTGGTCGAAGCGGTCAGGTCGAAGACCAGTGCGGCGCTCATTCGGAAGCGGTCACTGCGATCCTACGCGAGCAATAAGCGGCGGCTTGCTATTTCAACAAGGGGGGAGCGTGGTTTCGCGCCGTTACTGGCGAAGCTATGCCCATCACCGATCTGAACTCGGTTTCGGGGAACTTTATCCGTACCCGAAGCTATTTTTCATGTCCGCGAGCATGCGGAGAAAGCCGTCAGTGAAAAAGCCGTTATAGAGCCAGGAGTCCAAGTAGACCCCCACCGCCAGCACGCCGACAACATAAAGCGCCATGCGCATTCAGTGATCGTCGCGCCAAAGTCTTAATCGCTGATTAGTCGGTTAGAGAAAAGTTTTTAAATGCTGCACCTGCGACAGCATTTGGTCGCAAGCCAGCGAAAGCACTTGAGTGCAAGTCTCGGTGCAGTAGCCATCGAACGCGAAGTAATCCAGCGTAATGGCTATGCCTATGCATCCGATGAAGTGTTTCAGCGCGCCCATGGTAATGCAGTATGGAGCGCGATTGCCTAATTGCTGGTTAGCAGAGATCGTAAGAATGTTTGCATAAGGCGTTTTTCTGGCCGGTTGACGTGCGACAAATTGGCGGCGGGATCGTCTAAACGCCTTTCATGACGCACCCAAGCGCTAATCCGACATACGCGGCCATCGCAGTCCAGAAGGCAGTTTGGCTGTTCTGCGGGAAAGCCATGAAGAAGAATGAGATCAACGCAAGAACGGCAAGAAATAGCGTAACGACAAAGACGATCCGCGTTGGCGCATTCAGCCTTGGCATGTTTGCCTCCAGATTAGGAAAACAAAATGGGTAATTACTTTTCTAGGCAGCCCGGCTCACGCATTAGCACCAACGATATCACGCTGAGCGGCAATGCTGCATCCACGCCCAGCACGACCTTTAGCAATCAGACTTATCAAGTTCGCGTAAATCCGGCTGGCTTCGCATAGGGACGGTGCGCAAACGGCGGTTGGCAATACTGACGCTTATGTTGCGAATGCACCGGCTGTTTCGCCGTTAATCCGGGACAGCAGGCGGCCTTTATCAGCACCAGTACGTCCACCGGATATTGTCCACTGGTCGAAATGACATGACCCGATTTGGGAAAAAAACCGATTAAATGACAACGACTGTTAATTGATCCGACCCAAGCTTTTTTTCCAAAGCTTGATCACTCCGAGCGGAAATTCACGCCCCCCGGTTCCTGTGCGTCGACAAGCTTCCGGCCACATTTCAAGCAGAGTTTGATCTCGGGAAAACGAGTCGTTCTGCGAAATCGTGTCAGTGCGCGAATGCGGCCAATGCTCGGCCTCCATTTTCAATAGCTCTAAAAGCGCAACGATATCCTTCTCGGTTTTCATGGCTAACCTCCCTTATACCGCTGCTAAGAATAGAGAAGCCGTGCCGATCTCGCTGTGTCGGCCATCACGAAATGGCGCATTTTGATACATTAACCTTGCGCCAAGGACGACCACGAAGGTACGAGAATACTGCATCGCCGTCCCGATTCTAAAGTATGAGGGTAAGGGGGGCTGTGGGGGGCCCTAATGAAATCCTCAGTCGTCAAGCGTTCCATCGTCATTGATGGACACAAGACCAGCGTTAGCCTCGAAGATGCTTTTTGGGATGATCTAAAGGAAATCGCGCATACTCAACAAGCAACGCTGTCGGGGTTGGTCGCAAAGATCGACAAGACGCGCCAACACGGTAATCTATCCTCGGCGATCCGCCTGTTCGTACTCGAATACTTCCGCGCGCACGGGCGTAAGTAGCCGCTATCACCGGCGTTCTATTCTGGGTCTTTATGGCCTACGACGCGCTGGTCGTTCCACCTTATTTCTGGGTAAAGGTGGCCCTTGGCATTGCCACAGGTTTATTCATCCCGAGCAGAATTGCTGGACTGTTGGCGTGTGCGTTGGGGAATGCTGCAATAGTCTCCTACCCGGCATTCGCCGCCGGGCGTTTGGGTAGTCTGTTCAGCATGGCCAATGTGCCCATCAGCCTGTCGTCGCCTCTGATAGGGCTTTTAGTGACGTCCATCTTCTTGTTCGTTGGCGTTGTGTGGTGGTTTGTCGGTCGTATTATGCGCTGGGCTTATTACAAAATCGCCGCGCCTTGAAATCCGCCATCATCTGCTCGCGGTTCGCTGCATCGCCTAGAATTATTCGGTTGCGGCGAACACGGGCGCGAATGATTTAGCTACCGCCCGATCAACGAAGCACCAGCGAACGACGCTGCGGCCACCTTCGCGCCGGTGCCACGACCACGCTTCGCCTTCGATGCCGCGAAGCCAGGGAACCCACGTGTCCGCGGGGGCAGAGCGGCAGCTTAAAAATATAAATTTTTGGCGGCGCCCCGGCGGTACCCACGAAGTAATTTGAAGTTTACGGCACCGCAAAAGTGTTTGGTTTTATTTGGCTCCCCGGGCCGGATTCGAACCAGCGACCAACCGGTTAACAGCCGGTTGCTCTACCACTGAGCTACCGGGGAACATGCCGGTGCTACGGCAAAGGGGCCTATAACAAAGCCTGCCTGCTTTGCAAAGCGGGTGGAGGCCACGGCCGGAATCGAACCGGCGTGCACGGATTTGCAGTCCGCTGCGTCACCACTCCGCCACGTGGCCGATCTCGGGAAATAGGGCGTCGGGTGCCTCAGCCTATATAGGAGCGAAAGCCCCACGACAATCGCAAGCGTAACCTTGCGTTTTGCCCGTTATTGCCGCACAAGAACCCGCCTTTTGCTTGCTGTCAGTCGAGGACCGCGATGACCGATTTTGCCACCGCACGCCGTCATATGGTGGACGGTCAGGTTCGCACCGCCGACGTTACCGATCTACGGATCCTGGCGGCAATGCTCGAAATTCCTCGCGAGAATTTCGTGCCATCCATCGCTGCCGGTCTTGCTTACCTCGATCTTGATCTGGCTGTCGGCGAGGCCGGGGCCCGCCGGCTGCTCAAGCCAATGGTCCTTGCGAAGCTGATCCATGCGGCCAATGTCGCGTCGAGCGATCGGGTTTTAGACGTCGGTTGTAGCACCGGGTACGCTGCGGCAATCCTTTCCCGCATCGCTGGGCAGGTGATCGCGCTTGAACAGGACAGTGGTCTCGCACAAACGGCACGCGCCGCACTCGCTTCACAGTCCAATGTGAACGTTGTGAGCGGCCCCTTGATCGCCGGCTGGCCGCAAGGCGCACCCTATGACGTAATCTTACTCGAGGGGGCGGGCGAAATTGCGCCTCACACTTTTCTGGGCCAACTCAAGGATGGGGGCCGGCTGGTCTGCGTTCTCGGCAGCGGTCCCGCTGCCAAGGCCATGCTTTACTGCCGCAGTGGCGAGGAACTCGGGGGCAGGCCAATTTTCGATGCCAGCGCGGCTGTTCTGCCTGGCTTTGCCAGGGCGCCTGTTTTCGCCTTCTGATTGCATCTGTTTCGACCGTTGCTGAAATACCCCAGTTCTCCGGCAATTTGTGGGGGAGGCCTCCCGGGGGGTTTTAACGCCGGGGCACTGCGCATATGGTTTGCGGTTCCTTGCAACGGCGCGAATCTGGCACGATACCGATCGCGGGTTTGACGGGATGTGGGATGGCGGGTCGGGGTCTTGGCAAGTGGGGGCGCGGGCTGGCGGTCGGCGCGATCGCATGCGCCGGATTTCCGCTCGCGCTGTTACCGTCATGGGCTGACACCCTCGAAGGGGCGCTGGTTCAAGCCTATCAGAACAATCCGTCGCTCAATTCGCAGCGCGCCTCGGTGCGCGCGACCGATGAAGGCGTGCCGCAGGCGCTGGCAGGCTATCGGCCGAAGGTGAGCATCAACGGCTCGATTGGTACCCAATATTGGGACACGACCAATCGGTCGCAGACGCTCGGGATCGGCAATAACTATAGGCAGCTGTCGGGCACCATGACGCCGTACAGCGGCGGCCTCACGGCAACGCAGACGCTCTACAACGGCTTCCAGACCGCCAACAAAACCCGCCAGGCGGAGAGCCAGGTGCAGGCCGCGCGCGAGA
>DASWAK010000183.1:0-1827 GCA_036391175.1 Pseudolabrys sp. | reverse complement strand
CAACGACGACGTGCTCTATATTTGTTACGATAACGAAGGCTACATGAATACCGGCGTGCAGCGCTCGTCGGCGACGCCGCCTGCGGCGCGCACAGCAACGACGCCCACAATGGGACCTGAGCCGGGAAACGCTTTCGGTACAGGAAAAAGCCTCCCGAAGATAGCCGTCGCCCACGGCATCCCGTACGTTGCCACCGCCACGGTCGCCGACCTGCACGACCTCGAGCGTAAGGTTGTAAAGGCGATGGGCATTCACGGCGCGCGCTATCTGCATATCCACGTGCCCTGCCCGCTCGGATGGGGCTCGGCCTCGTACGATACGATTCGGCTCGCGCGGCTCGCCGTAGAATGCGGGCTATTTCCGGTGTTCGAAGCCGACCATGGCGTTGTCACCGGTAGCCGGAAAATCCGGCGCCAAGTGCCGGTCGACGATTACTTGAAGCCGCAGAGGCGCTTTGCCCATTTATTCACGTCGGACGAAGGCAAGCAGGACCTCGGCCGGTTGCAAGCGCTGGCCGACCGCAACATCGCAGAATATCACCTGCTCGATCGCGAGGGAGACAACTGATGGAACATCCCTTCGGGATCAGCCTTGACGTCGGTAGCAGCCTTGCCAACCTGACCGGTTCATGGCGCACCACGCGGCCGGTCTATGTTGACCGTCTGCCGCCCTGCAATAATGCCTGTCCGGCGGGCGAAAACATTCAGAACTGGCTCTATCACGCTGAGTCCGGCGACTATGAGAGTGCGTGGCGCACTTTGACGGCAGACAATCCACTGCCAGCGGTGATGGGTAGGGTCTGTTATAACCCCTGCGAAAGCGCGTGTAATCGCGTGCAAATCGACGAAGCGGTCGGCATTAATTCGGTCGAGCGTTTCCTCGGCGACGTCGCCATCCGCAACGGCTGGCGATTTATCTGGCCGCTGACTGACAGCGGCAAACGCGTGCTGGTGGTCGGTGCTGGCCCGTCCGGTCTGTCGGCCGCTTACCATCTGCGACGCATGGGTCATGCGGTCGAAATTCATGAGGCCGGACCGTTCGCCGGCGGCATGATGCGCTTCGGGATTCCGAAATATCGGCTGCCGCGCGACGTGCTCGATGCCGAGATCAGCCGGATCATCGACATCGGCGTGGTACTGAAGCTCAACACTAAGGTCGATCGTATCGTCGATAGCATGCAGGTTGGACACTTCAACGCAGCGTTTCTTGCCGTTGGCGCTCATATTGGTAAGCGCGCCTTTATTCCTGCCGGTTCCGCCGCGAAGATCCTTGATGCCGTGTCATTGCTGCGGTCCATGGAAGGTGAAGACAAGCCGCTCCTCGGCCGGCGTGTCGTTGTCTATGGCGGCGGCAACACGGCGCTGGACGCGGCCCGTACCGCCAAGCGGCTTGGTGCAACCGAAGCGATCATCGTTTATCGCCGGACCCGCGAGCGCATGCCGGCGCACGACTCCGAGGTCGAGGAGGCCTTGCAGGAAGGCATCATGATGAAATGGCTCTCGACCATCAAACGCATGGATGAGGGCGTGCTCACGGTGGAAAAAATGCGGCTCGACGAAACTGGCTTCCCGCAGCCAACCGGCGAGTTCGAGACACTGAAGACTGACTCATTGGTGCTGGCGCTTGGCCAGGATGTTGACCTGTCGCTGCTCGACGACGTGCCGGGGCTGGAAATTAAGGACGGCGTGGTGCAGGTCGCGGCCAACATGATGACCGGCTTTGCCGGCATTTTCGCCGGCGGAGACATGGTACCCTCCGAGCGTACGGTCACAGTAGCGGTCGGTCACGGTAAGAAGGCGGCGCGCCATATCGACGCGTGGTTGCGC
>DASWAK010000182.1:0-2345 GCA_036391175.1 Pseudolabrys sp. | reverse complement strand
CCGGCGCCGGGTCCCGATAATCTGCGCCGTCCACTCTGGCTGCCAAGGTCGTACAAGCCGGCAGCGGAGGCTTACTATTTGAAAGACAAGTGAACGCCCACACTCAACGGAAGTGACCATGACCAGTCTCTCCAGTCTTTTAATTCGGTGTGTCGTATCAATATCTTGGATAGGCGTCGCCGGCTCCATGATGGCTCCGGTCCTCCACGCTCAAGCGGCGGGACCGCAGGGCAGTTGGTCGACGAAGGAAGCGCTGCCGATCAAGCTCAGTGAAGTTGCGGTTGCGTCGGTTGGCGGCAAAATCTATGTGCTCGGGGGCACCACTTCGGACGTGGTCGATCTGCGCCTCAATCAAGAATATGACCCGGCGACCGATCATTGGCGGGAACGCGCGCCGCTGCCGCGCGGGTTAACTCATGCCGGCGCCACCGGCTTGGACGGCAAGATTTACATTGTCGGCGCATTCACGGCGGCGGGCCACGGCGCCGCCACCGATGCTGTCTTCGAATATGACCCTGCAACGGACAAATGGCGTGAGCTGGCACCGCTCAAGAGTCCGCGCGGCTCGGTCGGCGTGACCGTGCTTGGCGGAAAGATTCACGCCATCGGTGGCCGCGGAACGGATAAGGTGACCGTCGCGACGCACGAGGTCTATGACCCCGCAAGCGGAAAATGGACGGAGCTCGCACCTCTGCCGAAGGCCCGCGATCATCTGGCGGTGGTCGCCGCAAACGGGCAAATCCATGCGATGGGCGGGCGCCTGGACACTCCTGCAGACAATAGAAATTTCCACGACATCTACAATCCGGCGACGAATAGCTGGCAATCGGGGGCGCCGCTGCCGACGGCCCGCAGTGGAGTAGCAGGGGCGCTCTATCAAGACAAGATCATCGTTGCCGGCGGCGAATGCCGCGACAAACGCACCTACAATGAGAACGAAGCCTATGATCTGAAGACCAGCAGCTGGTCGAAGCTCGCGCCGCTGCCGGCCGGCCGCCACGGCTTCGGCGCGGCAGCAGTGGGGCCATCTCTCTATTTTGCAGGCGGCGCGCTGGGATGTGGCGGAGGTGAGAGGTCGGACCAGTTGCTGGTCCTAAGCCTGCCGTGATGGCACGGCCCATAAATCGGCTGGTTCTTACCTTCTAACCTTCTCAACAAAGCCAGTCCTCTTAAGTTCGTCGAGAATGCTTGGCTCCAGCACTTTCAAAGATTCCACGGATTGCCCTTTCGCCTTTGGATTACTCTTCGCCAACTGAGCAATCACAAAGTCGATACCTTTGCGATCCGGCATGACCACGAGACCTTCGGCATGCTTGCCCAGAAAATATTCGTAACCGATGCCGTAAACCTCATCGTCGGCGCGGATATATTTCTTGAGCGCCTGAATCGTTAAAGCCTTGTCTCGCTTGGCGATATACATACCTTCGACGATCGCTTTGACGAAGTTGGTCACCTTCTCACGATTCGCATCCAGATAAGTGCGCTTGGTCATCAAGCAACTTTGCGGATAAGCCATGCCGGCGTCGGCCATGTCCAGAAGCAGGTTCATTTTATATTTCTTGATCGCCATGCTCGCGTAAGGCTCCGTGAACAATGACGCGTCTATGGAGCCGTTGTTTAGCGCCGTAATTCGATTCGTGCTGTTGCCGAGTTGCAGGACGGTAACCAGCTTGGGATCGAGGCCGAATTTTTCCAGTGTCGCCTGCACGGCGAAATCCGTGGCTGAGCCGAATTGGCTTATGGAGATTTTCTTGCCGCGCAAATCCTGCACGCTCTTGATCTCGGGACGACCCACCACTTTGAACGCGAAGAGATTAAATC
Organism: Pseudolabrys sp.; assembly: GCA_036391175.1. Lineage (GTDB taxonomy): Bacteria > Pseudomonadota > Alphaproteobacteria > Rhizobiales > Xanthobacteraceae > Pseudolabrys. The sequence continues at coordinate 524 of DASWAK010000182.1, read as the reverse complement.
CACCGGTGATGATCGCAATATCCGCGCCTTGCAGGTTGGCCGTCACCGCCAGCGCGCCCGTGGAAAAAAGAAATTGGCTGTCGCCCGAAAGCAGCATCTGCACGCCGAGAGTGCCGCTGTTCAAGGCCAGATACTCGACCTCCAAGCCATATTTCTTAAATAGCCCTTCTTGATTCGCCACCCAGATGACCGAATGCATCGGCGTCACGCCACCGCCGCCGACGCGGATCTTGTCCGCTGCAGAGGAATAGTCGATGCTGAGAGAAACGAAAAGCAACGTCGCGGCGACAAATAAACGTCTTCGCTTCATGAAATTAGTCTGGGCGCCGGCCTATTGTTTTGGGCGGGCCTGGGCCAATCGCCACTCGGTATACCAGGAAATAAAATCCGGACGACCGCGATTCCGCATCATTTCGTTGCTAAAGCGTTGGAGCCAGAACGAAAGCGGTTTTAGGTTGTCCAGGTAGTACGGCTTGAACTCGGACCACTGGCGAGCGTGCTCTTCCGACCGGAAGAGGTTCATG
>DASWAK010000181.1:0-1669 GCA_036391175.1 Pseudolabrys sp. | reverse complement strand
GGGCTGTGAGTGGATGCTCGATAACTCCGTGGTCGACGTTAAGAAATCGTTGGCATATTCAAGGCTTTTTTCTGACCTTCTCGAAACCATGCCCCCCCAAGCATGTATGAGCGAATAGTCCCGGTGCCTGTTGAAATTGGTAAAGCAGGCGCCATTGGTTGAATCCTATGCTGCCAGATTTTTGCTGGCAATGAGCTTGTCGCCGGGCAACGCTTGCTGCTGGCGCAGCAACGCGGCCCGCAGAATCGGAAGCTGCTTGTGGGCCTTTAAGCGGCGGAAGCTCTTCTCGGCCTCCAGCATTGCGGTTGCAGTCCATCGCAACGCCATTCGCGCATCGCGCCAACGTTTGACGTTGCGGCAAACCTGCCGCAGCACGGCCATCAGGCTCTCGATCGCGTTGGTGCAGCCGAGCGAGCGCCGCAGCTGGTCGGGCAGGCCCAGCCGGATCACGGTGAGCATTTCATCCAGGCCTTCAAGGATCGAAGTCGAGACGCCAGGGGCATCGTGATCGAGCCGCCGCGCCAGGTTCTTGAGAACCCGCTCGGCCTGCTCGGCAGTCGGGCTGTCCCAGGCCTGACGCAGCACCTTCTTGACCCCAGCGTGCAACGATGGGTCGAGCCGCTCGATGATATTGCGTCCCTTGTGCACCTGGCAGCGCTGGATCAGCGCGAAGCCCCCGAAGGTGTCGCGCACAGCCCGGCTCAGCGCCTTGGCGCCGTCGACGATGAACAAGCGGCAGATATCCGGTTGCAGCCCGCGCTCGACCAAGTCGGCCAGCAGCGCCTTGACTACGGCGGCGTTCTCCGTCGCTCCCAAAGCCAATGCCAGAACGTGTTTGTCGCCGGCTCCATCGATGCCGATCGCCGCCACCAGCACATGGTCGCCGACACGCAGCCCGTCGATCTGGATCACCAGCAGGTCGAGCTCCGACAGGTCAGCCGCCAGCCATTCCTTCAGCTTCGCCGTGCTCAGCGCTACAAACCGCCGCGATACCGAGGACTTCGTCGTGGCGCGCTTGGCCTGGCCGGCCAGATCGCCGTCCGGCAGTCGGACCGAGCGCGCATACTTGCGCGTCGCCACCCCGATCAGCATCTGGTTGAACGCCCAGCGCGACAGAAGGTCCGCCTTCTGGATCGCCGTCCAGCTGGCAAGCTCCAGTTCGGCGCCGCCGTGCTGCCGCACCCGCGGCCGCCGGATGGCAGCCTTGCCGCCGTGCCAGCCGACCTCACTATCGATCATGCCCCAGCGATAGCCCTGCCGGTCGGCGTGACGCTGGTAGCGCTTGCCGCAAAGCTGCTCCGCATCCGCCGCCAGCATCGCCTCGATGGCCGCAGTCCCAGCCTGCAGGCACAGACGGTCAAAGCTGCCCTTAAACTCCTCAAGTCCTTCGATCACCAAAGCCGGCAATGCCAGCATACCTGTCGTCAGCGCCGTACCTTGGTCGAAACTCTTCAATTCGATATGCTTCGTCATGGCGTCGATCTCCTCGCTCTCGGTTTGCGATTCGCAACCTCAAGCCTAGCGGCCTGAGGCGATCGACGCCTGCCTCCCTATTTCAACAACGACAGGGACATTCCGCCTCAGATGGCATCAAACGGCCGCAAAGTTGCTTACAGCGCGGCACACTTCCGCAACCTGTGTTCCGCTTGTTGAAGTGCAAATGCAATCT
>DASWAK010000180.1:0-2070 GCA_036391175.1 Pseudolabrys sp. | reverse complement strand
ACCTCCCGTAATACGGATTCGGTGGTCGTAGCGTTGGCCGGATTGACCAGCACGGCAATACGAACAGCCTTGGGCAGCAGCTCATGCAGGAGCCGCAGCCGCTTGGCTGCCACTTCTGAGTTGAAAAAATTAATGCCGGTCGCGTTGCCGCCGGGCTGGGCGAGGCTCGTGACAAGACCCAGCTGGACCGGGTCTTGACTTTCGCCCAATAAATCGCCTCCTTTGTTCGCATAAGACGATCAAGGGTCGTCTTGGGACGCGGTTGAAACGTTCCACGCCGCTGAATGAACTCAGAAAGGGTGGGCGGGACGCCGAATTCCGCAGCGGGGTGAAATGTACCGTCTTCGTACGGGTACAGTACGCCGAATTTGGCCTCACAAATCCTAACCGCGTTTGCCAATATGGTTTGAAAGACCGGCTTCAGCACCCCGGGTGAATTGGAGATGACGTTGAGCACCTCAGCGGTTGCCGCTTGTTGCTCCAGCGCCTCGTTCAGCCTGTGCTCGAGCAGCGCGATCTTCTCGTATGCGTCAGCGGCGTAAGGCTTGCGGCGACTAGCGGCCTTTAGCGCATTGTGGCGACTCGCCGTCTTGCGGCGTCGCGTCTTAATTGCTTCCCCGCCTGTCTTATCGTGCCGTCTCATCGCGTCCCCCGCTCAGGAGAAGGCATCGTAGCGGCTTAAACCTGCACTGGGAAAGGTCCCGATGTGGGTTCAGAATACGCCCTGCTCCATTCACGACTGATTCTGGGCAGCAAGCTCATTGAGCCGGGCGACGGACCTATGAAGGCGACCCGGCACGCTCGCGGCACGCGAAATGATGGCGCGCCCGAGACGATTCGAACGTCCGACCTTTGCCACTGGAGCTTTCACGCACATTCCAAGCGAGCAAAATAAGGCCCGTTGCCGCTTGGGGGCGTTTCGTTTATTGAGGGCTTACGCGCGCCCGTAGCTCAGCTGGATAGAGCGTTGCCCTCCGAAGGCAAAGGTCGGACGTTCGAATCGTCTCGGGCGCGCCAATCATTTCAAACGCTTAGCGGACAGCCTGCTGATCTCAAAATCGCGCGGGTAAGCAATGGGTAAGCAGTCGGGCCAGCATTCGATTAGTCGAGCCGACCCATCCGATGATCCAGAGTGGTCGTTCATCATGGCTTGCGGCTGGGTCGCTCATCGAACCCGAGCGAGCGTTGCGGTGGCGGCTCGCGGCCGCGGCGGGATCGCACGTGCCGCTGTCGAGAGGCTGCTCAGAGAATTACGAGCCGGACGATTGACCGCTTGGGCGCGCGATGACGGCAAAGCATTTCCAATTGCGCCGCAACATTGGCGCGCGCTGGAACCCGTTTTTGCTCGCAAGCGCTTTCTCCCTCGCTTCGCAAAAAGCTTCGGCCGTCTGATGGTGACAGTTCGTGATGGCACGAAAAAAGATATTCGAGACGTCACCATCTCCAGCGAGGCGATGCAGCAGATATTTTCCGCGGACGCCCCAGTGATTGCCGCCCCCGTCCGCGGCCGCACTCAATGGGCACGCGCGCGCGCGCGATTGGGTTTAAGGGGGGCATTTGGCGGTGACGTGCCGACGATCGCCGAGATGAGCCACGGTATCCTGTGCAAGGAAGTGACGCGGTGGCTGGCCAAGAACAAACCCCTTCCGAAAGGCGCTGCTGAAATTTCCAACTCGTCAATTCTCCGCGCTGCCGGACGGAAAGGAAGGCAACGAGGCCAACAAGCTTAATGGCCTAGTTGCCACGTGCACGGCGCGTGCGGTCGGTGCCACTTTTGATCAGTCATCACTAGTCAAGGGGAACAACCGATGATCAACGTCGGCAACCCGCCGACCCGCATGCGCGGGAAGCAGGCTTCGGAATATCTAGAAGCAAAATTTGGAATTGTTCGGACAGCCAGCACGCTCGCCAAGCTGCGCTCGACGGGAGGCGGTCCAGTTTATCAAAAGGATAACCGCTGGCCATTGTATACGCCTGAGCAGCTCGATTGCTGGGCCGAACATATTCTTAGCAGACCCATGCGTTCGACCTCCGACACTGCTGGACGATGAGCAATGCTGCGAACCCCTG
>DASWAK010000179.1:0-21886 GCA_036391175.1 Pseudolabrys sp. | reverse complement strand
CTACGACGATAAATGCGAGCGTGACTGCGAGCCGCCGCATCATCCACCCCTGACGTAACGAAGCGAATACAGATCGTCTGGCTGCACCACTAATGCGTAGGCAAAACGCAAGCCCACCGCGAAAACCAGAAGACCGAGCAGCAGCCGCAGCCGCTCGCCGCGCATTTTCTGCCCGGTGCGGGCGCCGAATTGCGCGCCAATAACGCCTCCTATCATCAGGATCAGCGCCAGCACGGCATCTACCAGATGATTGGTGGCCGCGTGCATTACTGTCGCTGAAGCCATGGTGATCAGCGTGAGCACCATCGAGGTACCGATGACAGTCGCGGTCGGCACCCTCAGAAAATAGATTAGCATCGGGACGAGGAGAAAGCCGCCGCCTATGCCCATAATCGCACCGACGAATCCGATCACGAATCCGATCGCCCAGACTGGGATTGCCGACACGTAGATTTTTGACCGCTTGAATCGCAGCTTGAACGGCAGACCATGTAGCCAGGTATGGCTGCCTGGCCGTCGCAACGTTGCCGGCATGCCGCGGCGCGTGCGCATCACCGCGCGCACGCTTTCGTAAATCATCATGCCGCCGACGATTGTTAGCAACGTCACATATGAAAGGCCGATCATCAGATCGAGCTGGTCAAGTGCGCGCAGCTCGGTGAAAAGCCACACACCGGTGGCTGTGCCCACGATGCCGGCGCTTAGCAGCATCATCGCTAGTGCGACATCGAGTGCGCGCTTGCGCCAATAACTAATCGCACCCGTGAATGACGATGCCGCGATGTGGCTGGACACAGTCGCAACAGCAACCGCGGGCGAAATCCCGATGAAGATCAGCAGTGGCGTCATCAGGAAGCCGCCGCCGATACCGAACATGCCGGAGATGTAGCCGACCGCGAGTCCCATCCCCAGCACCAGGAAGACATTCACGGGCAAGTCAGCGATGGGAAGATAGATCTGCAAACGGTTTCGTCCGACAGTTGAGGCGTATGCGCTGGTGACCAGCGCACCTCGGGCAATCTATATCGATAGTTAGCGCCGATACACGCGGAAACGTCAGTAGTGCCGATCGATGCAAGAAGCCCCGAGGCGGACTGGCCAGAACCCTAGTTTGATTTTAGCTGATGCGTGCGTCGGTAATCACGTCTTCAGGCAATAGGGTCGGGCCCGTTCACAGCTTTCCTGAATTAACAGGATTGATTGAAAGCGGGCCAGCTGCTCGCGGCTTTTCGTTCGTTGGAGGCGTTGTGCTATCCCAGCCGCCGGGCGGCTCCGGAACGAATATGGCTTCGGCCGGCTGGGCCTGAACCGTAAAGCTTTTGGCGGCTTGCTGGGCAGCCCCCAGCGTCTGGGCATCCAAGAGAGCTGCGACCTCATCGCGTTTGCGCCCCGCGTCCCGGTCACCCTGGGCAGCCGCTAGTGCGAACCATTTGTAGGATTCGGCAATATTTTTTTCAGTGCCAAGGCCGCGTGTAGTCAATACACCGAGGTTATATTGGCTGTCGGCAACGCCATGTTCTGCGGCTTTGCGGAACCACTGTGCCGCGTTGGCGTAATCCGGCGCGCCGTCGGCCCCCTCCGCATAGAGGACGGCAAGATTATGCATCGCCTTGGCATGGCCTTTGGCGGCAGCGGCCACATAAAGTTTGTGGGCGGCGCCCAAGTTCTTTTTCACGCCCTGGCCCTTTTCGAGCATGCTGGCATAGCGGAATTGAGCTGGCGCCAGGCCCTTGCGTGCCGCGCGTTCGTACCAGCGCGCAGCTTCTTCCAGATTTGCAGGCACGCCGCGGCCTTCCACGAAACGCATGGCGACTTCGTAGGCGGCGGCGGGATCACCCGCCAATGCCGCGTTACGCAGTCGTGGCCCTCCGATGGCAGCCGGCAATCGATCGGCTGATGGCTGCGCGGCCGGTGCCGATTGTCGGGTGGCCGGGGCGGCTGGCGCACGGGGGATGGAGCCGGTGATATCTGCTCTTGGTCCGGGCGCAGCCCCCAAGAAGGGCGCATTCAATACCGGTGGATTTAATATTGGGAGCGAACCTTGACCGATCTCATTCAGGTTCAATGGCGGCTGGGCAGGCGCGGCCGTGGCAAGCGGGGGCGGTAACGCCGGTGTCAAACTTGGCAGGGTCGGGGGCGCCAGCAGAGATGCGGTGGTATCGGTATCAGCCGTCCCCAATGCTGGCGCATTCGGTAACGCCGGCTGGCCGTCGGCAAGAGCGGCGGGTGTCTCGGACTCGGGAGCTTCTGCAGCGATGTCGCCGTTCGCCGTATCCGTTTCCGGACTGGGCGCTGCGACTTTAGTCTCGTTCGTATTAAAAATTTCAAAATCGAAAATGTTGCTCGCGAATTGGATCGATCCGACGATGATGGAGATGATGCTCGCCGCCAAGAACATCGACCTGACGCGCGTTCCTATTTTGGCCTTCGGCGAAGTTTTTTCACTGCCATTTTTTCTGAATGATTCAGGGCGGGCCTGACGGCTCTTCGGGTCTTGGCCCGCGGCCTGAGCGGCCCTCCGGGCTGCGGCGATGAAACTCGACTTGTTGCTGGGTATAGTCGCAGCGGGCCTGACAGGCCCAAGGTCCGCTTCAGAAGCCGCGATGCGCATGCCCGGAGATGCGCCAAAATCCGGGCGGCCGGAGCCGGGCTCGAGCGGTTGATCGGCAAGCGGGGTAGAATTGATCGGAACCGGGCTCGCTGGCTGCGGGGCAAAGTTGGAGAATTCCGCGTACGATGGCCGTCCAGGCTCGGGCGAAGACACCGATGGCCCGGGCATTGCCGCCGGAACTGGCGCTTGCAACGCTGTATCAGGCAGCAGGCGAGGGGCTGTATCGGGAGCGTGCGCGACAGCGTCACACGTAGCATTAGCGACGGCCTGCGTAAGCTCGAGGATCTCGGTTTCGTGCGCCGCGGGCCCTGGCCGATCGCCGCGAATATCCTTTTCAATCATGACGAGGCGGTCGGTGATGCGATCGAGCGTGCCATGCACTGCTTCAAGCGTATCCTGGGTACGCGCCATATCCTGCTTGAGCAGGTCAATGCCCGGCACGCTTTCTGCCCGAAAGCCCGCTGCCTCTTTATTCGCACGTATGTCTTCGATATGGATCAGCAGATCAGCCAGCCCTCGCTCGATCGCAGACAGGTGGCTAAGGCGGGAGTCCGTAGCGTTCAACCGTTCGGCTAATTTAGCGATACAATCCTCGAAATGGCGAAGCGCAATCTGATCGCCGCGTGATTGTTGAATTTGCTCGATCTTGTCAGATAGGGACTGTATCAGAGCTTCCAGCTGGGGCGATACGGTGTCGCCATTTTGTGCGCGTTCTGCCATGGCACGACTGAGTGCATCGATACGAAGCTCGAGCTTGTTGAGCGCCTCGCCGACACCTGCCCCTATCGCAAGATGGTCGATCTTGTCTGCCAGCGCCTGCACCTGGATGGAGAGGCCGGTCACTGTCTCATCGGAAGCGACGTGCGTCGCCATCTCGTGCAACGTCCGAATGGAACTCTCAAGCTGCTGCATCGTCGCCGGATCTTTCTGGACCACGATGAGGTCGATCTTGTGGGCGAGAGCGTCGATTGCCTCGGTATAGCCGACCAAGTTTTCCGCTGGCATCAATCCGCGTAGCACGTCGCGCACTTCGGCAAGCCCGTGCTCGATGCCAGCCAAGGCGCTGTTATCGACGCCGGCTTGGCGCCCTTCCACGACGCGCTGGTTCAGACCTTGAACCTGATTTTCAATAGTTTCGATGGCGCGGCGCGGCATCGCCTCATTGAGCGTGCGGCCGATCTCGCCAAGCTCAGCTCGCAAGGAGGTGACTGCCCCCTCTACGCCTGGACGCCGCAGCATTTCGATTTGATTGGTGATCCGGCGCAGCTGGCCTTCCAAGCCCGATAGATCTTGCGCGGGCACCGGCCCTGACACGGGTGCAGCCGTTGCCGTCGCGCGCCTGGGCAGTTCACCGGACTGGTCGGATTCTTCGCGGCCCCGCCTGGGGGCGTACGCCACGGGCCCGCTATGCGTCACCTGACCGATACGGCCTTTAAGATGGTCCGGTGGCCGTTGCACGTTAGAAAGATCGCCGGAAATCCCTTCATCGCCATGGCGATTAAACGAAGGCGCCCTGACGCCTTGTGTCGCGGCCTGTTGCAGGATGATTGCATTGAGCCAATCACCGAGCGGCAAGCCTGCACGGCGCGCTGCTTCCTGCGCGGTCTCTCGAGCTTCCGGTCGAATGCCTTTGACGCTCCACGGAAAGTCAAATTTCATGCCCACACCACGTCCGAGGTGGAGACGTTAAGAGTCGGATCGACTCTCGTGGAACCGGCACGCATTAACGGCGGGTGGATACGGGGCTCGGTCCTTCGTCCACGCGCTAACTTTTTGCTTGTTGCGGTAAACAAGCCGTTAACATTTTTCGAAAGCGCTCCGTTTCCAGGAGGCTTCGAAAGTGGCGTTCCGAAGAAGTGGGTGATGCCGCCGATATCCGGCTGCGATCTAGAAGTAATATTTTCTGGGCGGAACACCCGAATGCCACCGCTCTCCGAGGTCGCAAGACTAAGATTCACACGAGTCGCTGCAGGGGATTATGTCGGGGCGGCATGGACAACGAATATCGCGCTCATACCCCCGGCGGCCTGAATCGAGCCGGCGCCCGCACCGGGCCGCCCGCGCAGTCTGGTGGGTCAGGTAGTTTTACCATTGGGGAACTTGCCCGTGAGTGCGGAGTCACCTTGCGGGCTTTGCGTTTTTACCAGAGCAAAGGTTTGCTGACCCCGCAGCGCAATGGACGCGGCCGTGTTTTTAGCCATGAAGACCGCGACTGCCTTGCCTTGATTCTGCAGGGCAAACGGCTCGGGTTCACTTTGACTGAGATCCGCGAAATGCTGGCCGGACGTGCGCACGGCTACACCAAGAACCTGCCGATCAATCGCATGAAGTGTGTTGAGCAGATCAAGATGCTGGAGCGCCGGCGGCGCGATATTGACCGGGCGCTGGCCGAGTTACGACGGATTTACACCGACATATGTCCGACCTGCCGACACATCCGGACCGATCTGAGCCGCGCCACCGTTCCACGCGTTCCCACCACTTTAATATACGTATAAACCAGCTCCGTCATAATGCGGACCGATACGACCGTTAGGCCGCTCGGTCTAATGCGGGAGCTGCGGTCAATGCCCTTTCAGGTAAGAGAAACCGTTTGCTTCATATCCTGTTAACGCCTTGCGGCGCGCTGCCGGGGAAGAGGGACCATGCCGATCTATAAAGCCCCAGTGGATGACGCGTTGTTTTTGCTCAACGACGTTTTCCATCTCGATCACTACGGGAATCTGCCGGGCTTCTCGGACGCCTCACCCGATGTGGTGGAAGCTGTGCTGCGCGAAGCAGCAAAATTTAGCGAGGAAGTGTTGACCCCACTTAATCGCGTTGGCGACAAGGAAGGCTGCAGGCGCGCCGCCGATGGCAGCGTGACAACACCGAAGGGCTTCAAGGAGGCTTACAAGCAGATCATTGAAGGCGGCTGGATTGGTATTTCAGCCCCGGCCGAGTTTGGCGGTCAGGGCCTGCCGGCGACCTTGACCGAGGTCGTCAACGAATTCTTTTGCTCCGCCAACATGGCCTTCGCCATGTATCCGGGCCTTACGCAAGGTGCGATCGCCGCGCTGCTAGTACACGCGTCCGACGAACTGAAGGCAAAATATCTGCCGAAGATGGTCGAAGGCGCCTGGACCGGCACGATGAATCTGACTGAACCGCACTGCGGCACCGATCTTGGGCTGTTGCGATCGAAAGCGGTGAAGCAGGCGGACGGAAGTTACAAAATTACCGGCACCAAAATCTTCATCTCTGCCGGCGAGCACGATCTTTCCGAGAATATCGTCCATCTGGTTCTCGCGCGCATTGAAGGTGCGCCTGCCGGCACCAAGGGCATCTCACTGTTCGTGGTGCCGAAGATTCTGGTCAAAGATGATGGATCGCTCGGCGGTCGCAATGCGGTCAGCTGTGGCTCGATCGAAGAAAAAATGGGTATCCATGGCAATTCCACCTGCGTGATGAATTATGACGGCGCCACCGGCTGGCTGATCGGTGAAGAAAACCGCGGGCTCAATGCCATGTTCACGATGATGAACGAGGCACGGCTGGCCGTCGGTGTGCAAGGCCTCGCGCTTTCGGAGGTCGCCTATCAGAACGCAGCCGCTTATGCGAAGGAGCGCATGCAGGGCCGCTCCATTTCCGGCGTCAAGTATCCGGACAAAGCAGCCGATCCGATCATCGTGCATCCGGACGTGCGACGCACCCTGATGAGCATTCGCGCTTTCAACGAAGCGGCGCGCGCGTTGGTGATGTGGACGGCACTCAAGAGTGATGTCGCGCACCGTTCCGAAGATGAAAAGGAGCGCAAGACCGCAGACGATCATATGGGCCTGCTCACGCCGGTGATCAAAGGCGTGCTCACGGACGGTGGTTTTGCCAATGCGGTGATGGCGCAACAGATCTTCGGGGGTCACGGCTACATCACCGAGCATGGCATGGAGCAGTTCGTGCGCGACGCGCGCATCGCGCAGATTTATGAAGGCGCCAATGGCATTCAGGCGCTTGATCTTGTCGGCCGCAAGTTGGGCAAGGACGGTGGCCGCGCCATCATGGCTTTCTTCAACGAGGTGCAGACTTATTTAAAGGAGCACGCCAACAGCGATGAGATGAATGTCTATCTCAAGCCGCTCGGAAAATCGCTGGCGCATCTGCAGGAAGCATCTATGTGGTTCATGCAGAATGCGATGTCCAAACCGGACAATGCCGGCGCCGGCTCATACGACTACATGCATCTCTTCGGCCTCGTGGCGCTTGGCTACATGTGGTGCAAGATCGCCGAGGCCGCGTTAGCCAAATTGCCGAAAGCGAACGGTTCCGCTGCGCGATTGAACGCGAAGCTTGCTACCGCGCGTTTCTTCATGGAGCGCATGTTGCCGGAGACGGCGACGCGGCTCGCGCGCATTCAGGCGGGCGCGGCCTCGACCATGGAATTGCCGGACGACGCGTTCTAGACTTGCTTATCGCTCGTCCCCCGCGAAATTTTCATTTGCTGGATTCCCGCTTGCGCGGAAATAGCGGATTTTCCAAGCAAGCAGACTAGATTCTATACCGTCGCAAGATGGCCGCGTCCGCGGGAGCGCTGCAACAGCCAGGTCATGATTGACACGTTCACCAAGTTCCAGCCGAGGCCGTTCAGGAACGCGGCCTGGTAGGAGCCGGTGAGATCAAAGACCAGGCCCGACAACCAGCCGCCAAGCGCCATGCCGAGCAACGTCGCCATCAACACCAGGCCAAGCCGCGTGCCGGCTTCCCGCGGCGAGAAATACTCGCGCACGATAAGGGCGTAGCTCGGCACGATGCCGCCCTGGAACAGGCCGAATAGCGCCGAGATCACGTAAAGAGAAAAGAGCCCGTCGAACCAAAGATAAAGAAACAGCGCCAGCCCCTGCAGTACCGAGCCGAGCAACAGCGTGCGCACGCCACCGATGCGATCGGCGATGAAGCCGGACGCGATGCGGCTGATGATGCCGAAGCCCAGCATCAGCGACAGCATTTCTGCGCCGCGCGCGACGCCATAACCGAGATCGCCGCAATAGGCGACAATATGAACCTGAGGCATTGCCATTGCCACGCAACAGGCGACGCCGGCGATGCAAAGGAGCACTTGCAGCATCATAGGTGAGAACGGCATGTCGGTTTGCCGGAGCGCAGCGGCCGCCGCGGCGGCATCCCGATGGTGACTTTCGATTCGTCGGCGCAGCCCGAGCGCAAGTGGCAGCATCGTGACGAAACAGAATAGCCCGATGCCGATATGCGTCGCGCGCCAGCCGTTGGTCGAAATGAAGTGCTGTACAATCGGCGGCCATACTGTGCCAGCTAAGTAATTTCCGGCAGCAGCGATCGCGACGGCAATGCCGCGTCTGCGTACAAACCAATGTGAGATGTCGGCCATCAGTGGTCCAAAACTGGTGGAGCAGCCGATCCCGATCAGGCCGTGTGCGAGCGCAACTTGCCAGAGACTCGACGACCATCCGGTCCCGAGATAGCCGGCCGACAGTGCCAGCGTTCCAATGCTGAGCGGCACGGCGATGCCGAGGCGGTCGGCAAGACGTCCCATCAGTATGCCGCCGCCGGCAAAACCGATCATCACCATGGTGAAGGGAAGTGAGGCATCGGCGCGGGTGACGCCAAAATCGGCCTGCATGGTTGGCAGTGCCACCATAATTGACCACATGCCGACGCCGCCGATCGTGGAGAGCGCTAAGGCCACGCCGAGGCGCAGCCACGCTGTTCTCGAATCGGTGGGGTCTGGCGTTACGTGCACGATCGATACTTCAGTTCCGGACAATCCTGAGGGAGTTGAAGAAGCCGTCCTTTATTTCGATGCCTTGCTGCGCAGTTCGGTGGGGCATTGGACGGTCAAGACATAGCTGGTGGCCTTATTGCGCATGACTCGAAAAAAGTATTCTTACCTGGGCTCGTTGAGGAAAAAGGAAAGAATTTCCAGGTCATCCTTTTTCTCCGCGGTCATAGGCAGTCACCGGCAAGCCCTTTCTCTGTGGCGTGTTATGATGGAGCAGCGCACCGATCGCCGCAATTGGGTGCGGCGACCATTTTACCGCTCGCGTCCGCCCGGACCGCGTCTTATCTTGTCTGCGGATAGATTCGCCCATGGACGCACTCAATCTTCCGCGCCCGACCTGGATGAGCGAAGACCTTGTCCTGCTTGAGGAGCAGGCGCGGCGCTTCATCTTTGATGAATTTGTGCCTCACCTCGATCGCTGGCACGAGGCCGGAATCTACGATCGCAATGTATGGAACAAAGCGGGCGATGCCGGCCTGCTTTGTGCTTCGATGCCGGAGGACTATGGTGGCGCCGGCGGAAGTTTCGCGCACGAAGCGGTGATCAACCGCGAATTCGCGCTTGCCGGCTTCGATACCTTTGGCGCGCCGCTGCATTCGGGAATCGTTGCGCCCTATATCCTGCATTACGGCACCGAAGACCAGAAGAAGCGTTGGCTACCGAAGCTCGCCACTGGCGAGTTGGTCGGCGCGATCGCCATGACCGAGCCCGGCACCGGTTCGGATCTGCAAGGCGTGCGGACCTCCGCGAAAAAATCCGGCAACGGTTACGTGCTCAACGGCTCAAAGACCTTCATCACCAACGGCCAGCACGCCAACCTGATCATCGTCGTTGCGAAGACTGATCCGAAAGCCGGCGCCAAGGGCACGTCGCTGTTCGTAGTTGAGACTGACGACGCGCAAGGCTTCCGCCGCGGCCGCAAGCTAAAAAAGCTTGGCATGGACTCAGCCGATACGTCGGAACTGTTCTTTGAAGATGTGCAACTGCCGGCGTCGAGTTTGCTTGGCACCGAAGAAGGCCAGGGGTTCTACCAGCTGATGAAAGAGCTGCCGCAGGAGCGGTTGATCGTCGCCGTACATGCGGTGGCGATGATGGAACGGGCGCTCGCGCTTACGGTCGACTATGTCAAGCAGCGCAAGGCCTTCGGTCAGGCTATTATCGAGTTTCAGAATACCCAATTCGAGCTCGCCGAGTGTAAAACCGACGCCACAATCGCCAAGGTTTTCCTCGACCACTGCATTGAGCGGCATGTGAGAGGCGAACTCGATACCGTTACCGCCTCAATGGCGAAATACCGCCTCACTGACACGCAAGGCAAAGTGATCGACCGGTGCCTGCAATTGTTCGGCGGTTATGGCTATATGGACGAATATCCGATCTCACGGATGTACCGGGACGCGCGTGTGCTGCGCATCTATGCGGGTACCAACGAGATCATGAAGCTACTGATCGCGAGGAGTTTGTAATCGGTTGCCGTCGTCCCGGGGAGCGCGAAGCGCGAGGCCCCGGGACCCATAACTCCGCAGTCCCTCGATCGGCTACGGCATATGGGTCTCCGCTTTCATGGGGACGACAGTGGAGAGGTTGGAGACGAACAATGGCCGACGCATTTATCTATGACGCTGTCCGCACCCCGCGCGGGCGCGGCAAAGCCGACGGGTCACTGCACGAGGTGACTGCGCTCAATCTCGCCGCGCAAACGCTCGCCGCCGTCAAGGACCGCAACAAGCTCGACCCTGCGCTCGTTGACGATGTAGTGCTCGGCTGCGTCGACCCGGTCGGCGAAGCGGGTGGCGACATCGCGCGCGCGGCGGCGCTGGTTGCCGGCCTTGGCGACGGCGTGCCCGGTGTGCAAATCAATCGCTTTTGCGCCTCTGGCCTCGACGCGGTGAACTTCGCCGCTGCGGAAGTCATGTCGGGCCAACACGAGATGACGATCGGGGGCGGCGTTGAGTCGATGAGTCGAGTTGGGATCGGTGCGTCCGGTGGCGCCTGGCCCGTTGATCCGTCGATCGCCGTTGCAACCTATTTTTTACCGCAGGGAATTTCCGCTGATCTGATCGCGACCAAATATGGCTTCTCGCGCGACGACGTCGACGCCTATGCAGTCGAAAGCCAGAAGCGCGCCGCTAAGGCCTGGAGCGAAGGGCGTTTCAAGAATTCCGTGATGCCAGTGAAGGATGTCAACGGCCTTACGATCCTCGCCAAGGACGAGCACATGCGGCCGAACACCACCATGCAGACGCTCGCCGCTTTGCAGCCGTCCTTTGTACAGATGGGCGACATGGCGGGCTTTGACGCGGTCGCCGTGCAGCGCTATCCGGAAGTTGAAGCGGTGAACCACGTGCATACGCCTGGTAATTCCTCGGGCATTGTCGATGGCGCCGCCGCTGTCCTGATCGGCAGCAAGGCTGCTGGCAAGGCCGCGGGTCTCAAGCCGCGCGCACGCATTCGCCAGTTCGCCAATATCGGCTCCGAGCCCTCGATCATGCTGACCGGGCCGATTCCGGTGACTGAAAAAGTCCTGAAGAAGGCCGGCATGACCAAAAGAGATATTGACTTGTGGGAGCTCAACGAAGCCTTCGCCTCGGTGGTCCTGCGTTACATGCAGGCGCTCAACGTTTCGCACGACAAGATCAACGTGAACGGTGGCGCCATCGCCATGGGCCATCCACTCGGTGCAACGGGCGCGATGATTCTCGGCACTGTGCTCGATGAACTTGAGCGGCGCGACAAGGAGACCGCGTTGGTCACGCTCTGCATCGGCGTCGGCATGGGTACGGCGACGATCATCGAACGCGTATAAGCGAGAGTAGAAATGCCGAAAGTTGATATCGGAAAAATCGCAATTGATACCTCGACGGGATATCCACCGCCCTTCAACAAAGTAGTGGAAGGACGCAGCCGTAAGCGGCTCGGTAGAGCGGCTGGCCTCACGCACTTCGGCGTCAACATTTGCACGCTCAAACCGGGCGCGGCGTCATCGCAGCGCCACTGGCATGAGAATGAGGACGAGTTCGTCTACGTGCTCGAGGGCGAAGTGGTTCTGCGCGAGGATGGCGGTGAGACCGTGCTCAAGCCGGGCGACGCCGCGGCCTGGAAGGCCGGCGTGCCGAACGGTCATTGCCTGATCAATCGCTCGGACCGCAACGCAGTTTTCATCGAGGTCGGTACGCGCGCATCAACCGAACGCGCGCATTATTCCGAAATCGACATGATGGTCATACGTGACGAAAAGGGTGCGCGTTACACTAAGAAGAACGGCGAGCCTTACTAGCACGCGATCCCGAAAAGTGGGACGAGTCTTTCGGAAAAGATCATGTGCAAATGAAATAGGAGCCAGCGATGGCGAATTTCAAACTCGACACCGACGCCGACGGCATCGCACTCATCACGTGGGACATGGCCGATCGCTCGATGAACGTCATCACCATGGGCGTCATCGAGGAGCTCGGCACGGTCGTCGACAAGGTCGCGAACGATACCGCGATCAAGGGTGCGGTCATCACATCGGGCAAATCGGCTTTCTGCGGCGGCGCCGATCTGACGATGCTCGACCGCATGGCTGAAATATTCGCCACAATGGTCAAGACACAGGGCGAGCAGGCGGCGGCCGGCATGCTGTACGAAGAAAGCCGAAAACTTTCGCTGCTCTATCGCCGCATCGAAACCTGCGGCAAGCCCTGGGTCTGTGCGCTCAACGGCACCGCCATGGGCGGTGGTTTTGAGCTCGCGCTCGCCTGCCATCATCGCATTGCCTCGGACGATGCCAAGACGCGCCTCGGCCTGCCGGAGATCAAGATCGGCCTTTTCCCCGGCGCTGGTGGCACCCAGCGTGTCGCGCGCATGCTGCAGCCCGCCGATGCGCTCCAGTTCCTGCTCAAGGGCGACCAGCTCAAGGTCGACCGTGCGAAGGCGATGAAATTGATCGATGCGGTGGTGCCAGAGGCCGACCTAATCAAGGTCGCCAAGGACTGGATCAAGGCTGGCGGCAAAGCCAAGGCGCCATGGGATATGGAAGGTTTCCGGCAGCCCGGAGGCTCGGTCTATTCCAAGGCGGGCATGATGACGTTCCCCGCCGCTAACGCGATCTACCGGCGCGAGACTTATGACAATTATCCGGCCGCCCGCGCGATTCTGCAGGTTGTCTATGAAGGGCTGCAGCTGCCGTTTGATACGGCGCTGCGTGTAGAGTCGCGTTGGTTCGCTAAAATCCTGCGCTCGCCGGAAGCGGCTGCGATGATCCGTTCGCTGTTCGTATCGATGCAAGATCTAAACAAAGGCGCGCGCCGCCCGCCGAACGAGCCGCCGACAAGCTTAAAGAAAATCGGTGTTGTTGGCGCCGGCTTTATGGGCGTTGGCATCGCGCAAGTCAGCGCGGCGGCGGGGCTGCAGGTGGTGCTCATCGATCGCGATCAGGAAACCGCCGACAAGGGCAAGGCCGGCCTACACAAGGCGCTCAGCGACCGCGTGGTGAAGGGCCGCATGAACGGCGCCGAGCGCGACGAGTTGCTGGGTCGTATCACGCCGACGCCGGACTACAGCGCGCTTACGGATTGTGACCTCGTCATTGAGGCAGTGTTCGAAGACCGGAAGGTGAAGGCTGAAGTGTTCGCGAAGATCCAGACGGTGATCGGCGACAACATGATTTTCGCATCTAATACTTCAACCCTGCCGATCACCTCGCTCGCGTCCGAGTTCAAGGATCCGGTGCGGTTCATTGGCATCCATTTCTTCTCGCCGGTCGACCGCATGATGCTGGTCGAGATCATCCTCGGCAAGCAAACCGGCAACAAGGCACTTGCTGCCGCACTCGATTACGTGCGTGCCATCCGCAAGACGCCGATCGTGGTCAATGACTCGCGCGGCTTCTATACCTCACGCGTGGTCGGCACTTACATTCGCGAAGGCCATTTGATGCTAACAGAGGGCATCCCCGCGGCAATGATCGAGAATGTCGGCCGCATGGCCGGCATGCCGGTCGGCCCACTCTCGCTCAACGACGAAGTGGCGGTCGATCTCGCATGGAAGATCCTCAAGGCCACCGAAGCCGATCTTGGCCCGAAAGCGATCGATCCACGGCAAAAGAAACTGCTCCAAGAAATGGTGGAGAAGCGTGGCCGCTTCGGCCGCAAGAACGGCAAAGGGTTCTACGATTATCCGACAAGCGGACCGAAAAAATTATGGCCCGGCCTTGTCGACCTGCAGCCGAGGAAGCTGCTCGATCCAGAAAAGATCGATATCGAGGAATTGAAGCTGCGCCTGCTCGGCATTCAGGCGCTCGAAACGTCGCGCTGCTTCGAGGAAAAAGTGCTCATCGACGTGCGTGAGGCCGATGTGGGCTCGATTCTTGGTTTCGGCTTCGCGCCGTTCTCCGGCGGAACGTTGTCGTGGATCGATATGATGGGGACGAAACGCTTCGTCGCCCTATGCCGCAAGCTGGAGAAGAAATATGGCGCCCGCTTTGCGCCCAACAAGCTGCTGCTCGATCTCGCCTCGCACGACGAAGGTTTCTATCAGCGTTTCGCGCCAGCCAAGCGCAAGGAAGCAGCTTAGTTTCTTGGTCCCAGGCGACCGAGCGGAGTGGGGGACACCCGGGACCCAGCCTTTCGATATCGCGGTGACTATGGGTCCCCGCCTTCGCGGGGACTACAACGACATGCATTGAGTAAACGCAATGCCTGACCCGCTTCGCTCGCTTTTCCGCTGGCGCGAGATTCCCGGTAGCGTCTGGGCACTCGGTCTGGTCTCACTGTTCATGGATCTCTCCTCCGAGATGATCCATGCGCTACTGCCGCTCTATCTGGTGAGCGTGCTCGGCGCGTCGACCTTGACCGTCGGCTTCATCGAGGGAATTGCGGAGGCGACCGCTTCGATCACCAAAATCTTTTCCGGCGCGCTCAGCGATTATTTGGGCAAGCGCAAACTGCTAGCAGCGCTCGGTTACGGCATTGCTGCCGTCACCAAACCGGTATTCCCGCTGGCTTCGAGCATCACGTTGCTTACCGCGGCGCGCTTCGTCGATCGGATCGGCAAGGGAATCCGTGGCGCGCCGCGCGACGCGCTCGTCGCCGACCTCACGCCGGCCGATCTACGCGGCACCGCCTTCGGCCTGAGGCAGTCGCTCGATAGCGTCGGCGCGGTGCTCGGCCCACTCGCGGCGATCGTTTTCATGGCGGTATTCGCCGATAATTTCACCACTGTGTTTTGGATCGCGGTTGTGCCGGCGTTTATGTCGCTAGCGATCATCGTTTTCGGCGTACGCGAGTCGGAGCGGCCGCTGAATGCGCGCCCCGTACAATCACCGTTTTCGCGTGCCGAGCTCGCGAGACTCGATATCACCTACTGGATTGTCGTCGGCGTGTCGGCCATCTTTACCATGGCGCGTTTCAGTGAGGCTTTTCTCCTGCTGCGTGCGCAGTCGGTCGGCCTGCATCTCACTTTCGTGCCGATGGTGATGGTGGTGATGAATGTGGTCTACAGCCTCTCGGCTTGGCCGGCCGGTGCACTGTCGGATGGCATCGGACGTTATCGCCTGATTGTCGCTGGCTTCGCGATGCTCATCCTGGCCGATATCGTGTTGGCGGTCGGCAATAATGTGTCGACCGTGATGGTTGGGGTTGCGCTGTGGGGTCTACATATGGGTTTGACGCAAGGGCTGCTGGCGGCGCTGGTTGCCGATACGGCGCCACCGGAGCTTCGCGGCACCGCCTTCGGCATATTCAATCTGGTGAGCGGTATCGCCTTGCTGGCTGCGAGCATCGTCGCCGGCGCGCTATGGGATTTATTCGGCCCGACTGGCACATTTGTGGTCGGCGCGCTGATCACAACGATTGGCCTAATGGCGCTTCCACTGGCGCGCCGGAAGGTGACTACTACACCACAACCGTGAGCCGCTTTGCGGCGCGCGTTATGCCTGTGTAGAGCCAGCGCTGGCGGCTATCGGGGAATGCGAAGCTCTCATCGAACAGAACCACTTCATCCCATTGCGAGCCTTGCGCCTTGTGCACGGTGAGCACATAACCGTAATCGAACTCATCGTAAGGTTTGCGCCGCTGCCAGTCGACCTGCTCGATACTGCCAGTGAAACATTCCGGACGCACCGAAACTTTCACGCCGCGCGTCGCGGTTTCATCATCAGGCAGCAGCCGCATCGTCATGATCCCGGTCTTGGCTCCTTTACGTCTGCCGCTTTCCTTCACCGTCCAAAGGCCGCCATTGAACAGGCCTTTCTTGCGGTTGTTGCGCAGGCACACCAGTTTGTCGCCTGCTGATGGCATCTCGCCCTCGAAGCCACGCCGATCGCGCATGCGTGCATTGTAGGAGCGGCGCGTGACGTTGCGCCCGACCAGCACCTGATCGGCGTCGAGCACACGCTGCGGATCGAGATCGGCTTTGCGCAAGACCTCGGTTTCACCGTAGCGGCCAGGCTCGATTGTATCGCCGGCGCGAATATCCATCGACAGCCGCACGATCGGATCGTCCTGCGCCTGGCGGTGCACCTCGGTGAGCATCGCGTCGGGCTCGGCCTCCGTGAAAAATCCGCCGCCCTGGATCGGCGGTAGTTGCGCGGGATCGCCCAGCACCAGCACCGGCACGCCGAACGAGAGCAGGTCACGGCCGAGCTCGGCGTCGACCATTGAGCATTCGTCGATGATGATCAGCTCGGCTTTCGAGGCGGGCGCCTCGTCCCACAAATCGAAGCTGGGGATTTCCTCGCCGCTTTCGCGCGCCCGGTAGATCAGGCTGTGGATGGTGGAGGCGCCGCGGCAGCCCTTGCCGCGCATGACGGAAGCAGCCTTACCCGTGAAGGCGGCGAACTTCACCTCACCATCGGCTTCATCGGCGATGTGCCTCGCGAGCGTGGTTTTGCCGGTGCCGGCATAGCCGAAGAGGCGGAACACCTGCGGCGTGCCATTCGTGCCAGGCTTGGCTTTGAGCCATTCGGCGACGACTGTAAGGGCCTGATCCTGGTGCGGGGTGAACTGCGGCATGGGGCACGATCAATAGAACAAGCATGCTGCAAGAGAAAGAACAAAATATGAACAATTCTCTAGACTATATTCCTAAGGTATGTTTTCCTATGCATATCCCGCCTCGTTACTGAGGGGTGTCCGGTCAGCGTCTCCAGACGTAGGGCGGGGGGTGGTGGCCGGGACACGGCAGACGTCAAAGATGCGGCGCCGTCCAAGTTGCATCATCCCGCGCAAATTCGCATAGCCGTTACGTTGCCCTTTCCCAGCTCCCATGTTTAAGGTCGCGACCTTTTTGCCCGGACGTTTGCATGGCTCGTGACCAGATTGACATGACCCCGATCGAGACGCGCGACGAGCTCGTCGCCTGGCTCGAAGCGGGCTGCAAGCCAAAGGCACAATTTCGGGTCGGCACCGAGCACGAGAAATTCGCCTTCACCATCGCCGATCACCGTCCCGTTCCTTATTCCGGCAAACGCAGTATCCGCGCGCTGCTTGAAGGCATGCATGATCTGCTCGGTTGGGAGCCGATCATGGAGGGCGACAACATCATCGGCATGTTCGACGTCACTGGCGGGGGCGCGATTTCGCTGGAGCCGGGCGGGCAGTTCGAACTCTCCGGCGCGCCCTACGACAACGTGCATCAGACGGCGGCCGAACTGATGGCGCATCTAGCGCAAGTGCGCGAGGTGGCGAAACCTCTCGGGATCGGTTTTCTCGGCCTCGGCATGACGCCCAACTGGACTCGCGCGGACATGCCGAAAATGCCGAAAGGCCGCTACAAGATCATGACCGCCTATATGCCGAAGGTCGGCTCGCTCGGCCTCGATATGATGTATCGCACATGCACTGTGCAGGCCAACCTCGACTTTTCCTCCGAAACGGACATGGTCAAGAAGCTGCGCGTGGCGCTCGCGTTACAACCGGTGGCCACTGCGTTGTTCGCAAATTCTCCGTTCACCGAAGGCAAGCCAAATGGCTATCTCTCGTTCCGTTCGGAAATCTGGCGCGACACCGATAACCAGCGTGCTGGCACGCTGCCTTGGGCGTTCGAGGACGGGATGGGCTTCGAACGTTGGGTCGACTACGCGTTGGATGTCCCGATGTATTTCATCAAGCGAGGCGACAAGTACATCGACGTTTCCGGCAAGTCGTTCCGTGATTTTTTCGCCGGGAAACTGACAGAATTGCCGGGGGAGCGCCCGACAATCTCAGATTGGGCCAATCATCTGAGCACGATCTTTCCCGAAGTGCGACTCAAGCATTATCTCGAAATGCGCGGCGCCGATGGTGGGCCATGGCGACGCTTACCTTCACTCACGGCCTATTGGGTCGGCCTGCTCTATGACGATGAGACGCTCGATGCATGCTGGGACATGGTGAAATCCTGGACCGCAGAGGAACGGCAGAAGTTGCGCGATGACGTCCCCAAGCTCGGCTTCAAGGCTGAAATTCGTAATCGCAATGTGTTCACGCTGGCACAGGAAACGCTGCGATTATGTTCGCGTGGCCTCGTGCGCCGCAAGCGGCTTGACCGTAACGGTCGCGATGAGACACGTTACCTACGTCCGCTTGAAGAATCGATCGCGCGCGGCATCACGCCGGCCGAAGAATTGCTTGAGAAATTTCACGGCGAATGGAACGACTCAGTCGAGCCAATTTTCGATGAATATGCATACTGACGGCGATGCACCGCTTGCGCGCTGTTCCGGGACACAATCAGAGTTACTCCGCTGCCTGCGCTGCTTCCGATAAGTTGTCGAGCGATGAGATGATATGCTCCGCCAGCGCGCCGGCCAACGCCGAACTTTCGTGCGCGTTGCGCACCAGCCCGATGCGGCAGCTTGGCAGATCGGGGAAGCCATCAGATGCAGAAAGTACGCGCATGCCGGGGCGCAAACCTGACTCCGGCAACACCGATACCGCGAGACCGGCGAGCACAGCGGCGGCGACAGCGCCGGCATTCGAGCTCGAGTAGAGCACGCGGAATGGCCTGCCGATCGCTTCAAGCCGCTCGATCGCGATGCGCCGCCAAGTGCAAGTCGGGCGCCCGAGAGCGAGCGGCATGCGTTCCTCGAGGTGAGTCGAATGGCGATTCGACGTCACCCATAGCAGGCGCTCGCGCCGAAAAGTTTCCGATGCGCGCTTGCTCTCGCAATTGGTGACGATGGCGAGATCGATCTCGTTAGCATCGATGCGTTCTAGAAGGTCGACCGACGGTTCGCAAATCACGCTGAGTTCAACCGCCGGGTAGCTGTGCGAGAAGCGGGCCATGATCTCCGGCAGATAACGGTCGGCGTAATCGTCGGGCACGCCCAGCCGCACGCGGCCGGACAATTCACCGTCCGAAAATGCGGCCAATGTTTCGATGTTAAGTTTGACAATGCGGCGCGCGTAATCGAGCAGTCGCTGCCCATCCTCGGTCAGCTTTGAGGCGCGTCCGTCGCGTGAAAAGATTGGGCGCTCGAGGCGCTCCTCCAGTCGCTTCATCTGCATCGATACGGCCGACTGGGTCTTGTTCACCACCTCGGCGGCCTTGGTGAAACTGCCGGTTTCGGTAATTGCGATGAAGGTGCGCAATTGGTCGATATCGAGCATGGCGGTCATTGGCGGCGGACCTGAAAAGGCCGGATTTTGAGGCCGGCGAGCTTACATCATCATTTCTGATTGGTCAGATTAAAAACATTCGTTTCACTAATCAATCCCTGCAGTGCAATATAGTTCCACAGAGGAATTCGGGTGGGGATTTCGGGTGGTCCTGGGCAGCGCCAGACGCGATTTTAGCGCTGTAACCCGCGAACTGAATGGAGACTGAGATGAGCGCCAATTATCCCGTTTCACCCGTCGCCGGCGGCACACTTTTGCGTGCATTTGCCTCGGTCCTGGCTCTGGTAACGCGCTGGCTAAAGGAATTGGTGGAGGCGCGCCGGCACCGTCGCCAGGCCAACATGCTGGCTGGGCTCGATCGTCGCATGCTCACGGACATTGGCATTACGCGCTCCGACGTGCGCGACGCCTTTTCAGCGCCGTTCTGGGACGATCCGACCGCGCTTCTGCGCGAGCGCGCACTTGAACGCCGTCTCAATCACGCTGTGAGGCGCGCCGAATTCGATATTAGCCTCCGCCGGTCATCTGCAGGTCAGTTCTGACGTCAGGTGCCGTAACGAACAAAGCAAACGGCCGATCCCTCTCATCGGCCGCTCGATCCGACACCCGCGATCATCCCCTCTCGCGGTCGGATCCGCGCCCGCCGGCCCCTCTGGCGGGCGCTTACTTATTCACAAAGACCGGCCGGTTTCAGCACGATCCGAACGGCTTCAAGATGGTTCGAACGGCGCTCATCGCTGACTGATACCTGCACAACTGCCGACTTGTGCGTTAACATGCAGACGGGGCCACGCTGACCGACTCTCAAATTCGAGCGGGCGCGCATGCAAATTTCGATCCGGGTCCGGGTATGGGCCGCGCGCGCGTTAGCGGTGCTGACTTTCGCTGGCCAAGCGCATGCCCAGAGCGGGTTCGATCGCCGCGGTGGCGATTATCTGAACTTTCAGGTCCGCAACAGCGACCCGGCCGTATGCGCCGCCCGCTGCGAGCACGACGCGCGCTGCCATGCATGGGCATTCTCTTATCCGCGTACCGAAAACATAGCCGCGGTCTGCTGGTTGAAGAGCCGCGTGCCGCCGCGCACGGAGGACAAATGCTGCGTTTCCGGCATCCGCGGTGCCAGCGTGGTCGAGCCGCGCAAGGGACCAATCGAATATTCCATTGACCGTCCCAGCGGCGATTACCGCAATTTGGAAGTCGCAGCCGAACCGGACGGTGCGGCTTGCAAGGCGGCATGCGAGGCCGAGAACAAATGCCGGGCCTGGACCTATGTGCGGCCCGGCTACATCGGACCCGGCGCACGTTGCTATCTCAAGGACACGATCACGCGCCCGCGGCACAAGCCGTGTTGTATTTCGGGCGTAGTGCGGTAACGGGCTATCAGCGTACTGCGGTAAAAAACCGCGACAGCCGCAAACCGGAAGGCCAATCCTTTATCGGCCGGTTCCTTAGGGCAAGGTCCCAGGAACCGACCACGGCGTCCACGCGGCCCACCAGATCTTCGACGGGCAACAGTCCGACGCCGCCTGCGCGCACAGGCACGCGGCTATCGGCGGAATTATCGCGATTGTCTCCCATTACAAACAGATGGTCGGGTGGGACCACCACATCGGACGCGTCATCGTATTCACCACGAGCGACCACCTTGAAGATTGGATGTTCGTATCCGCCTGGCAAGGTCTCGATATAGCGTGCGGCCAACACCGCGCCGCCATTTTCGACTTCCGCTTCGCCGGTGCCAGCCAGACGAAGGCCGACAGGCGTGCCGTTGATCCAAACCTTGCCGTTTCGCAAGCCTATGCGGTCTCCCGGCAGACCGATCACGCGCTTCACCCAGACTTGCGATCGGTCACCTGGCCAGCGGAATACGACCACGTCGCCACGTTTGGGCAGCGTGGAGAGAACACGTCGCGTGTTCGGCAGAACGAGGAACGACGGCAGCGAGGCGGCGCTGTAGCCGTATGGGAACTTTGTCGCCAGCAATTCGTCGCCGATCAGAAGCGTCGGCTCCATGGACCCGGATGGCACGTAGAACGGCTCGGCGATAGCCGTCTTTGCCGCTAGCACGATCAGCACGATAACGACGATATCGGCAATGGTCTTGATCCAACCGCCGACGCGCGAGTTTTTCGGCATTTGCCTCACTCCATCAAACTATGCGGTGCCGCCCACCGTGATCTTGTCCATGCGCAGGCTCGGCTGGCCGACGCCGACTGGCACGCCTTGGCCGTTTTTGCCACATGTGCCGATGCCGGGGTCGAGCGCAAAATCGTTGCCAATCATGCTGATGCGGTGCAAATCGGTCGGCCCGTTGCCAATGAGCATGGCGCCTTTCACCGGTGCGCCGACCTTGCCATTCTCAATCTTGTAGGCCTCGGTGCATTGAAAAACATATTTGCCCGAAGTGATGTCGACTTGGCCGCCGCCAAAACTGACAGCGTAAAGTCCGTTTCTCACTGTGGCGATGATCTCTTTCGGGTCGTGCTTACCGGCGAGCATGTAAGTATTAGTCATGCGCGGCATCGGGACATGCGCGTGCGACTCGCGCCGGCCATTGCCAGTCGGCTTCATGCCCATAAGCCGCGCATTCTGCCGGTCTTGCATGTAGCCGACCAAGATTCCATCCTCGATCAAAACGGTGCGATTGGTTGGTGTGCCTTCATCATCAATGGACAATGATCCGCGGCGCGCCTGCATGGTGCCGTCATCAACAACGGTGACGCCCCTTGCCGCAACCTGCTGGCCCATAAGTCCCGCAAAGGCTGATGTCTTTTTGCGATTGAAGTCGCCTTCAAGGCCATGCCCGACGGCTTCGTGCAGCATTACACCCGGCCAGCCGCAGCCGAGCACGACATCCATTTCACCAGCAGGGGCAGGTACGGCCTGAAGATTCACCAACGCCTG
>DASWAK010000178.1:0-2981 GCA_036391175.1 Pseudolabrys sp. | reverse complement strand
ATCGGCATAAATTTCGCCGTCCGGCTGCGCGGTTACGTAGAGGAAAGCTTCGGTTTGCCCATAGAGTTGTTTCAGGTTCAAGCCGATCGAGCGGTAAAAACTGAATAGATCCGGTCCGACCGCCTCGCCCGCCGTGTAGGCGACGCGCACGCGCGAGAATCCGAGCACGTTCTTGAGAGGCCCATAGACGAGGAGGTTGCCGATCGCGTAGAGCAGCCGCCCTATCAGCGGCACAGAATCGCCGTTGAGAATGCGTTCGCCATAGCGACGCGCCACTCCGATGAAATAGTGAAACAGCTTGCGCTTGATGACACCGGCATCTTCCATGCGAATCATCACGCGGGTGAGAAGCAATTCAAGCGTGCGCGGCGGCGCGAAATAGAAGCTTGGCCCGATCTCACGCAGATCGGCCATGGCAGTGTCAGGACTCTCCGGACAGGCGGTGCAGAAGCCGGAGACCATGCCCTGCGCGTAATTGAGGTAGTGGTCGCCGACCCACGCGAGCGGCAAATAAGCGAGCGCCACGTCGTTCTCTGTGAGCTTGTCGAATGCGACCGTATCAGCCGCAGCATGGATCGAACGCTCGTTGGTAAGCACAACGCCCTTAGATGTGCCGGTAGTGCCTGACGTATAAAGAATAATGGACGGGTCCGAGCCCTTGCCGGCGGCAATCTCGCCATCAAGCCATTCGGCTACTCCGGTGTCGGCGAGCGCTCTACGTCCATCCTCGATGACGTCTTCCATCGAATGCAGCCGGCTGTGATCGTAATCGCGGAGCCCGCGCTTCTCGTCGTAAAACATCAGTTCGAGCTTGGGGAGGTGTTTCATGACCGACAGAATCTTGTCGACTTGTTCCTGGTCCTCGACTGCGGCAAAGCGCACATCGGCGTGAGCGAGCACATAGGCGAGCTCATCAGCCACCGCATCGGCATAGACCGGCACGGGAATGGCGCCCAACATCTGTGCCGCCATCACAGACCAATAAAGCTTTGGGCGATTGCCGCCGACGATGGCAATGGTCTCACCGCGTTTGACGCCCAGCCGATGCAGTCCAACGGCATAGGCGCGTACGACGTCGAGGACTTGACTCCAGGTCCAGGTCTGCCAGATGCCAAGATCCTTGTGACGCATGGCCGGCCGCGCCCCGTACATATGGGCATTGCGGATGAGCAGCTTGGGAAACGTTTCCGCACCAGCGGCGGCGTTTGGCGCCACAGCCCAATCCTCCCATGCGGCCGCACTCGCGGGCGCGGCTCTTAGCCTCTCGCCGTCTGTTATGGACGATCTTGTTATCTCTCGATATGAAAACACCGCCTGACGGCGGTCAAGTATCGGATAACAGGTAATTGCTCGTGATAGGACGGCTAAGCTATTCCGCAGCCTTGAGAAACGTCGCCGCACCTGCGCCGAATTGCTCCCATAGCGCTGCTTCTTCGGCCTTGGCCGCGGCCAGATGCCGCTGTTTGACCGGTCCGAAGCCGCGGATTTTTTCCGGAATCATCGCGAGCGCAACTGCGACGTGATGATTAGCCGGTGTTAGATGTTCGAATATTTCTTTGAGCAAACGTTCATAGTCGGAGACCAGGCGGCGTTCCAATTGGCGCTCGCTCGTATAGCCAAAGGGATCGAGCGCCGTGCCCCGCAAGAACCTGAATTTCGCCAGCACCGCGAAGACTTTCAGCATCCAGGGACCGAATGACATCTTCTTTGGCTCGCCGGTTTCCGGATTGCGCCGCGCCAGCAACGGCGGCGCCAGATGAAATTCGAAGCGCAACTCATTGCCGGCGAATGTCGATCTTACGCGATCGAAAAATGATGTCTCGCTATAGAGCCGCGCTACTTCGTATTCATCCTTGTAGGCCATCAGCTTGAACAGGTAGCGCGCCACCGCTTCCGCCAGCCCGCAGTGGCCCGGCGCTTTCTCCGCCTCCACCGTGCGGACCTTCTCTACCCAATTTCGATAGCGCCGCGCATAGCCCGCATTTTGATAGGCTGTCAGAAACTCCGCGCGACGATCTACAGTTTCAGCGAATGATTGTGATAACTTGAGTGAATTGTTCTCTTCCTGCGGACGCGGCTCGATCAGCGCCTCGATCGCTTTGGGGTCGACCGCAGCGCGGCGCCCGTAGCGAAATGCCGAAATATTCATCGACACTGCTTCACCGTTCATCTCGATCGCACGCTCGATGGCTTCTGCTGACAGCGGTAGCGCTCCAAGCTGATAGGCGTAGCCAAGCATAAACATGTTGGCGCCGATCGAATTGCCGAGCAACGCAGTTGCCAGCCGGCCGGCATCGACGAAATGGCTGCGTTCGCGGCCCGCGTGGCCAATGATGGCGCGCTTGAGTCGCTCGGTCGGCAGAGAAAAGTCCGCGTTGCGCGTGAAGTCGCCGGGCAGGAATTCGGCCGTGCTCACGATCACGCGCGTACTGCCAGCTTTCATGGCGCCGAGCACCTTCTTGGCGCCGACCACAACGATGTCGCCGCCCAGGACCAAATCAGCGCCGCCGGCGGCGACACGGATGGCGTGGATGTCCTCCGGGGTATTGGCGATGCGGATATGGCTGGATACCGCACCGCCCTTTTGCGCGAGACCGGCCATATCGATAATGCCGACACCTTTACCTTCGAGATGCGCAGCCATGCCGACGATAGCGCCAATCGTGACGATACCCGTGCCGCCAATGCCGGTTACAATGATCCCATAGGGATGATTGAGCAGCGGCACGTCGGGCGCAGGTAGCGCGGACCAGTTGCCCGGCTCCGCAACGCTTTCGCCTCTCTTCAATTTTGCCCCGTGTACTGTGACAAACGAGGGGCAGAAGCCCTTCACACACGAATAGTCCTTGTTGCAGCTCGACTGATCGATGGTCCTCTTGCGGCCCCATTCGGTCTCCAGCGGCTGCACTGATACGCAATTCGATTTGACGCCGCAGTCGCCGCAGCCCTCGCAAACCAGGTCATTAATGATCACCCGCTTG
>DASWAK010000177.1:0-12599 GCA_036391175.1 Pseudolabrys sp. | reverse complement strand
GATCTATGTGGCCACCGCGCCCAAGTCGAACGCCGCTTATGTGGCCTATGGCGACGCCATGCGGGTGGCTAAGGATGCGGGCTCGCTGCTGCCGCCCAAGCACATCCTCAATGCGCCGACCAAGCTGATGCAGGAGGAAGGCTACGGCCGCGGATACGCTTACGACCATGACGCCGAGGAGGCCTTTTCTGGGCAGAACTATTTTCCCGACGCGCTGGAGCGCCAAAGATTCTATGATCCGCCCGAGCGCGGCTTCGAGCGCGAGATTAGGAAACGGCTGGCGTATTGGGCGAAGTTGAGGAAGGAGCGGGGCGGGGCATGAGCCGCCGCGAGCGTTCGGGTCCCCGCCAACCGGGCGGCGGTCGGCAGATGGCCGGACCGCGGCATCGTGATCGCGGCAAGTCCCAACGGTCTCACCGTGGCCCTGAGGTGCGAGCGCAGCGAGCCTCGAAGAACGACGGCCCCAGTCGTGCATCCAAAGATCGGAGTGTGCCGGTCGGTCGGGGCCGCTCATCCTTCGAAGGCGGCCTGCGGCCGCCCCTTCAGGATGGGGGTGCGAAGGCGTTGCAAGCGGCCAGCAGGGTTCAAACCGTTACCGTCACCCCTGATGAATCAGGTATGCGCGTCGACCGCTTTTTCGAAGCACGCTTTCAGGGCCTGTCGTTCAGCCATATCCAGCGCATCATCCGCAAAGGCGAGGTGAGGGTGAATGGCAAGCGCACGCAGCCGAAGGCAAGGCTGGAAGCCGGGCAGGCGGTGCGCATCCCACCACTGAAAGTAGAAGCGCCTCGCCCGCGTAACGATGCGCCGGTTGCACAGAAAGATCGCGCCTTTCTCAAGTCGATCACGCTTTACGAAGACGCTGATGTGCTGGTGCTTAACAAGCCAATGGGCCTCGCCGTGCAGGGCGGCTCCGGCACAACGCGTCACATCGACGGTATGCTCGGCACTTTGCGCTCACCGGATGGCCAGCGTCCGCGCCTCGTGCACCGGCTCGACAAGGACACAGCCGGTTGTCTGTTGGTAGCCAAGACCCGTTTTGCTGCGGCGGCGCTGGCCAAGACCTTTCGTACGCGCTCAGCGCGCAAGATTTATTGGGCATTGGTCGTTGGCGTGCCCAAGCCGGCGCAGGGCCGTATTTCCACATATCTTGCTAAGCAGGAGGTCGAGGAAGATTCGTTCATGCGCGTCGCGGGGCACGGTGAGAAAGATGCAGTGCACGCCGTGACATATTACGCGGTGGTGGAGACAGCGGCACAACAACTGGCCTGGCTGTCGCTCAAACCCGTGACCGGCCGGACCCATCAATTGCGCGCACACATGGCCCATATCGGCCACCCGATCGTCGGCGATCCGAAATATTTTAATATAGAAAACTGGCACCTGCCCGGCGGCATGCAGGATAAGCTGCATTTGCTCGCCCGCCGGATCTCCGTGCCACACCCGCGTGGTGGTGTGATTGACGCCTCAGCGCCATTGCCGCCGCATATGGAACAATCCTGGAATCTCCTGGGCTTTGATGCCAAGCGCTACGACCCGATTGAGGAGGCGCCGGAGGAGTAGCCGCCGGGCTCCGGGGTTCCTATCTGGGAGAGATGATGCGCGTACCTTCAGCGATCTTGCTGGTTGTCCTGGCGGCTGTATTAGCCGTGCCTGCGCATGCGCAAAAGGGCAATGGCTATGACATTATGCGGGATGACTACAGCATCATGGTTCCGGAGAAGGGGTACAAAGCGGAGAAACCGGAGCCTTGGCTTGCCCCGAAATACAAGTCGCCGCGCGGGACGGTAAAGCGCGTGACCATCCCAAAGTCGACGATAGTGCAACCGCCAAGCGCCGCGGTCCCGCCGCCTATCGTCGTGCCGCAAACGGGGCGGGTATTGCCGAATTTGCCGACGGTACCGGGCTCGGGGCGGGGCGGCACCGAAACCTATCAGGATCGTGCAGCACGCTGTGCCCATCAGGCCGGCGTCTATGGGCAGGCCGCGGGGGACCGCAACACGTATATCGGGACCTGCATCAACCAATAGCGATTTTCATCTGTGTTAAGCGAACCCGCTTATTTAAGGGTGTTTCTTCAAGTTAAAGTGTGACTTTAACTGAATGCCCGCTGTGCGAGCAGAAGGCGAAGCGCGGGCGCTCATGGGCAGAACAAGGCAGCGGCCACGACCCAAGTTCTGCTGTGCGGCACTCAAGCGCCCGCTGCGTCAAGTGCCGTAATATCCTCGCCTGAGAGGTTGATCTGCGGGGCTTTGAGGATCTCGCCGAGCTGCCTGAGGCTCGTGGCGCTCACGATCGGCGCGGTGATGATCGGCTTTGCGATCAGCCATGCGAGCGCGATCTGCGCCGGCAATGCGCTGTGGCGTGCCGCCACTTCATCGAGCGCACTCAAGATGCCCATACCACGCGCATCGAGGTAACGTTTGAGCCGGCCGCCGCGCCCTGGGTGCTTGGCACCTTCCTCGGGCGAGCGGTACTTGCCAGTGAGGAACCCGGCGGCCAGCGAATAGTAGTTGATGACGCCGAGCTTCTCCTGCCGGCAGATTGGTTCGAATTCGGTCTCGAATTCTTTGCGGTCGGAAAGGTTATAGAGTGGCTGCAGGCTCTCGTAGCGGGGCAGACCGAGTTTCCTGCTGGCGGCGAGCGAAGCCTTCAACCGCGCCGGGCTGATGTTCGAGGCGCCGATTGCGCGCACCTTACCGGCAGCGATCAATTGCCCATAGGCCTGCACGGTCTCTTCCGGCGGCGTCACCTCATCGTCGAAATGGGTCTGGTAAAGATCGATGCGGTCGGTTTGCAACCGACGCAGGGAGGCCTCGCATTCGCGCAGGATGTAGTCTTTCCTCAGGCTGCGACCTTCGCCCATGTCTTCGCCGACTTTGGTGGCGATCAACACCTTGTCGCGTTTGCCACTGCGCTTGAGCCAGTTACCGATGATAGTTTCCGATTCACCGCCCGGACTTCTCGGTATCCAGCGCGCATAGCTATCTGAGGTATCGACGGCGTTGAAGCCGGCATCGACGAACGCATCAAGAATGCCAAACGAAGCCTTCTCGTCGATGGTCCAGCCGAACACATTGCCACCGAGCATGATTGGGGCAAGCTCGAGACCGGACCGGCCGAGCCGTCGGCGTTGCATGGAAACAGGGCCTAGCGCAGCGAGGCGTTGAATTTCTCGAGCGCCATCTGGCCCGGACATAACTCCTTTTCGCCAAGGGTATTGAGCGGGGCGTCGACGGTGCGCAGGTGCGCATGCAGGTCCTCCGGCTCCTTCTCGACATAAAGTAGTCCAGTGACAATCTGGCCCTTGGCGGCGTGGTGTTGGAGGAAGCTGAGCGCAGCGGTCCGGTCGTGCAGCTCGTAATCGGCAGCAAGCTTGCGCAATGCGAGCTTGGAGCCATCATGCTGCTCCACCACTTCGACCGTGCCCGGCTCGTATTTGATCTCGATCGGCATGCGGCTGGAGATGAAATCGAGGCGATTAACGGCTTCATTGTGCTCGCGTACGAAATCGAAGCTCTTGGTTGATCCGGCGTGGTTGTTGAACGCAACGCACGGCGAGATCACGTCGATGAAGGCAGCACCATTGTGAGCAATTGCGGCCTTGATAATCGGAACCAGCTGCTGTTTATCGCCCGAGAACGAGCGAGCGACAAAGCTTGCGCCCAGCTGCAACGCCATCGCCACCAGATCGATCGAATTATCTGTGTTGATGAAGCCGCGCTTGGACTTCGACCCGCGGTCGGCGGTGGCGGAAAACTGACCTTTGGTGAGGCCGTATACGCCGTTGTTCTCGACAATATAGACCATGTTAACGCCGCGCCGCAGGCAATGTGCAAACTGACCAAGGCCGATCGATGCGCTGTCGCCATCGCCGGAGACGCCGAGGTAGATCAAATCGCGGTTGGCGAGGTTTGCGCCGGTGAGCACCGACGGCATGCGGCCGTGCACCGAATTGAAGCCGTGCGAATTGCCGAGGAAGTAAGTCGGCGTTTTCGACGAGCATCCGATGCCCGAGATCTTGGCGACGCGGTGCGGTTCGATCGACAGCTCGAAGCAGGCCTGGATGATGGCGGCCGTGATCGAGTCGTGACCGCAGCCGGCGCACAACGTTGAAACCGATCCCTCGTAGTCGCGATGGGTATAGCCGAGCGCGTTCTTCGGCAGCTCGGGGTGGTGAAATTTTGGCTTGGCGAGATATGTCATCGTTATCGTCCTAACTCTGACTTGTTATGGCCGGTCTTGTCTCGGCCACCCCATGAGAAAGGCACGGCCGTACGACCCAAAGCAGGATGCGCGAGGCAAGCCCATGCATAGTATTCGTCAAGTCGTCACCTTCATCGGCTTCACCGTTAGCTTGTCGAGGTGATCTCCGATCGCCTTGGCGATGAAACGGGCGGTGATTGGCGTGCCATCATAGTGCAGGATCGGAACCAGCCGAACTGGGTCGATACCGCATTCATTGACAATAAGTGATCGCAACTGGGCGTCGCGGTTCTGCTCGACCACGAATACAAAATCGTGGTCGGCGACGAAGCTGTTGACGCTGGAATGGAACGGGAATGCGCGAATACGCATGCGGTCGAGCGTATGGCCGCGCGCTTCGATCATATGGATCGCCTCGTCCATCGCGGGTGAGGTCGAGCCGTAATAGATCACGCCGTATTTGGTCGGCTTTTCGGCCGTAGCGATCAGCGGACGCGGCACGATGTCTTTGGCGGTGTCGAACTTGCGGACCAGCCGCTGCATGTTGTCGACATAAGGCGCGCCTTCCTCGGTATAGCGCGCGTAACGGTCGCGCGAAGTGCCGCGGGTGAAGAACGAACCCTTCGTCGGATGTGTGCCAGGATAGGTTCGGTAAGGGATGCCATCGCCATCGACGTCGAGATAGCGCCCGAATTCCTTGCCGGCTTCCAGCTCGGCGGCCGTCATCACCGTGCCGCGGTCGTACTTGCGCGTGTCATCCCAGGCCAGCGGCCTCGACAAGTGGTGGTTCATGCCGATGTCGAGATCGAGCATGACGAAAATCGGCGTCTGCAGGCGGTCGGCAAGATCGAAAGCCTGTGCGCCGAACTCGAACGCCTCCGCCGGACCCTCGGGGAATAAGAGGACGGGTTTGGTGTCGCCATGCGAGGCATAGGCGCAGGAAATCACGTCGCATTGCTGCGTGCGGGTCGGCATGCCGGTGGAGGGGCCGGCGCGCTGCACGTCGAATAAAACTGCTGGAATTTCCGCGAAATAGGCGAGGCCGATGAACTCCTGCATTAACGAAATGCCGGGGCCAGACGTGGCGGTGAAAGCGCGCGCCCCGTTCCAGCCTGCGCCGATCACGATGCCGATCGAAGCGAGTTCATCCTCAGCCTGGATGATCGCGTATTTGGCCTGCTTGGTTTCCGGATCGATACGGAGCTTGGCGCAATGGCGCGTGAAGGCATCCGCGAGCGAGGAGGAGGGTGTGATCGGATACCATGCGCAAACGGTTGCGCCGCCATAGACGGCGCCGAGCGCCGCAGCCGAATTGCCCTCGATGAAGATGCGATTGCCGACCGCATTGGCTCGCTTGAGTTTGATTCCGAGCGGGCATTGCAGGTTCAAGATCGCGTAGTCGCGACCAATATGCAGCGCCTTGATGTTTGGCTCGATCAGCTTGTCCTTGCCCTTGTATTGCTCTCCAATGAGCTGCTCGACCACTTGTACCTCGATGTCGAGCAGAGCCGTGAGCACGCCGATATAGATTATGTTCTTGAACAGCTGACGCTGGCGCGGATCGCTATATTCGCGATTACAGATTGCGGTTAGGGGTACGCCGATAACCGTAATGTCATCGCGGAATTTCGATGGCGGCAGCGGCTTCGTTGAATCGTAAAACAGGTAGCCGCCCGGTTCGATGCCGGCGATATCCCGGTCGAAGGTTTGGGGGTTCATCGCCACCATGAGGTCGGTGCCGCCGCGCGCCCCCAGGTGGCCGGCTTCGGAAATACGCACTTCGTACCAAGTCGGCAGACCCTGGATGTTCGACGGGAAGATGTTGCGCGGCGCGACGGGCACGCCCATGCGCATTACCGCGCGCGCAAACATTTCGTTCGCGCTAGCAGAGCCTGAGCCATTGACGTTGGCGAAACGAATAACGAAATCGTTTACGCGGCTGATCGGCGTGGCGGTCGGCATGAAGTCCCTGCGTGAGTCATATCGAGCAAGAATTTCTGCATGTCCCATGCGCCGGTCGGGCAGCGTTCGGCGCATAGGCCGCAATGCAGACAAACGTCCTCGTCCTTCACCATGACGCGACCGGTCTTGAGACCATTCTGGACATAAAGATCCTGCGTAAGATTATGCGAAGGCGCATTGAGCCGTTTGCGTAGATCGGCTTCTTCACCGTTCGTCGTGAAGGTGATGCAGTCCATTGGGCAGATGTCGACGCAGGCATCGCATTCGATGCAAAGCTGCGCCGAAAATACGGTCTGCACGTCGCAGTTCAGGCAGCGGCCAGCCTCAGCGAGGGCGAGCTTTTCGTCGAAACCGAGTTCAACCTCGGCCTTGATGTCTTTAAGCGCCACCACCTTGTCGCGGTGTGGCACTTTGTAGCGCTTATCGAGCGCAATCTCGTTGTCGTAGGACCATTCGTGGATACCCATTTTCTGGCTCATTACCTCGACTGCCGGCAGTGGCCGGTCGGCGATGTCCTCGCCATTGAGCATCTTGTCGATCGAGACGGCAGCCTCATGGCCGTGCGCTACGGCCCAGATGATGTTCTTCGGACCAAAGGCTGCATCGCCCCCGAAGAAAACTTTTGGATGTGTCGAGGCCATGGTCCGCGTATCGACCTTGGGCATCTCCCATTGATCGAACTCAATGCCAATGTTGCGCTCGATCCAGGGGAATGCGTTTTCCTGGCCAACTGCGACCAGAACGTCGTCGCATGGGAAGTGCTGATCCGGCTCGCCGGCGGGCACCAACTTGCGGCGGCCCTTAGCATCGTATTCGGCCTTTACCTTCTCGAACGTGATGCCGGTGAGTTTGCCGCTCTCGTGGGTGAATTCCTTTGGCACGAGGTAATTATGGATCGGAATGCCTTCGTGCATGGCGTCTTCCTTTTCCCAAGGCGACGCCTTCATTTCCTCAAAGCCTGAGCGCACCACCACGTCCACCTGTTCGCCGCCGAGGCGGCGGGCAGAGCGGCAGCAATCCATGGCGGTGTTGCCACCACCAAGCACGACTACGCGTGTGCCGATTTTCGAGATGTGACCAAATGAGACCGACGACAGCCAGTCGATGCCGATATGGATGTTCTTGGGAGCTTCGTGGCGACCGGGAATGTCGAGGTCGCGCCCGCGCGGCGCGCCGGAGCCAACAAAGATCGCGTCCCACCCTTCCGCCAGCAACGCCTTCAAACTGTCGATGCGCTTGCCGGCGCGGAATTCGACGCCGAGATCGAGAATGTAGCCGCACTCCTCGTCGATCACGGAATCGGGCAAACGGAATTTCGGAATTTGCGTGCGGATCATGCCGCCGGCTTTGGGGTCGCTATCGAACACCACGCAATGGTAGCCGAGTGGGGCGAGATCGCGCGCGACGGTGAGGGAGGCCGGGCCGCCGCCGACCAACGCGATGCGCTTGCCGTTTTTCTTAGCCGCCGGCTTCGGCAATCGATCGCGAATGTCATCTTTATAATCGGCCGCCACTCTTTTCAGGCGGCAAATCGCCACCGGCTCCTTCTCCACGCGGACACGCCGGCAGGCCGGCTCGCAGGGGCGGTCGCAGGTGCGGCCGAGAATTCCCGGAAACACGTTCGAACGCCAGTTGACCATGTAAGCGTCGGAATAGCGGCCGTGCGCGATCAGACGGATATATTCGGGGACCGGGGTGTGCGCGGGGCAAGCCCATTGGCAGTCCACGACCTTGTGGAAGTAGTCAGGCGCAGAAATGTCAGTAATCTTCATTGCTTCCTCGAAACGCGCGCCCCACTACTCCGCAAAACTAAAACGGCGTCGCGTCACTGCCCCTGGCGGCTCCGCTTCCCCCCTCGGTCGGCCTTGTTTCCGGGCACGAATCCGAGGGCGGATAATATTGGTTAGAGACCCGCAAGGCTACTTATCCTTCCGTCACGGAAGCGTATCAACCACAAGTCTTCGTGAGGTTTTTCGCTCCTTGAAAGCGGCGTTAGCATGGCAATCGAGCCCTTAACATTGCGTCTTTGGATTAACATTTAGGGGATTAGTTCCGGTCATATTGCGCCGCACAAAAGCAACCTCAATGCGCGAGATTTTTACCGAGATTTTCGAAAATCAGCGGCTCGATCCGACCGAAGCGGCACGGCGGGCAGTCCGGCCGCGCCTGCGGAAGCGCTTCTACAAGCGGGCGCACACGAGCAAGGGCGGCGAGGGTGACGTCGCAATATTTCTCGACGGCAAACCTGTCCTGACACCATCCCGCCGCGCGTTAACGGCGCCCACGCTCGCGCTCGCGCAGGCCATCGCGGCGGAATGGGATGCGCAAACCGAGCTGATCGATCCTGCGCGCATGCCCCTTACGCGGCTCGCCAATGCGGTGATCGATGCAATCAGCGAGACGCCGCAGCCTGTCGCAGACGAGGTAGCAAAATATCTTG
The DNA here is from genome assembly GCA_036391175.1 of Pseudolabrys sp. Lineage (GTDB taxonomy): Bacteria > Pseudomonadota > Alphaproteobacteria > Rhizobiales > Xanthobacteraceae > Pseudolabrys. The sequence continues at coordinate 3,991 of DASWAK010000177.1, read as the reverse complement.
GCAGTGATTTGCTGTTCTATCGCGCCGAAGCACCCGCCGGGCTGATCGCGAAGCAAGCGCAGGCCTGGGACCCGGTGCTCGCCTGGGCGCGCGACGCGTTCGACGCACGCTTCATGTTGGCGCAAGGCGTCATGCACGTGCCGCAGCCAGACGAAGCCATAGCAGCCACGCGAGCGGCCATTCCCCACGAGCCGTGGCGGCTCGCGGCGGTCTCATCGATCACGACGCTGACCGGTTCCGGCCTGTTGGCGCTCGCAGTCGCGCAGGGTGCGTTTGAAGCAGATGCGGCTTGGATTGCCGCGCATGTAGACGAAGACTGGCAGATGTCGCAATGGGGCCGTGACGAGCTCGCGCTAGAACGCCGCGCATTTCGCTTTGCCGAATTTCAGGCGGCAGTGGCGGTGCTGAGACTCACAAGCTAACTGTTCATTCCAATGTAAGCGGGAATCCAGTGGAAAAATCTGGATCCCGCTACGAACGGATTGGCATTGATCAACCGGGCCCCGCGAAGACGGAAACCGCCGTAAAGTTCCAAAAACTTCAGGAAATTTTATTCTCGGCCACAGGCGCAGCTTGGCTTCCTTCGCGCTTTTTCGCATCAAGCTCCGCAGCCTTGGCCTCGGCTGCACGCGCGTCATGCTCGCGGCCGAGCAAACGTAGCAGGCTGGCGCGCGCCTCGTGCATCTTGGCCATTTCCCCCTTGAGCTCGATAGCCTTGTCGACACTGGCGAGTGCTTCTTCCAGGCGTGCGAGCTTCTTCAAGACAAGCGCGCGGCCAAGATGTGCCTCGGCAAATTTCGGCTCCAGCGCGATAGCACGATCATAGCCTGCGAGTGCCTCGGCATCGCGGCCAACGTCGAGCAACGCGTGGGCGCGGTTGCAGTGTGGCACGCCGAAATCAGGATCAAGCGCGATCGTCTTGTCGTAGCTGGCGATCGCTTCCTCGGCGCGGCCGGCGGCGTGCAAGGTAGCGCCGCGATTGAGCCAGTCGCCCGGCGAATTCGGGTTAAGTGCGATCGCGCGGTCAAAACTCGACAGCGCCTCAGCATGGCGGCCGAGTTCGCTTAACATATTTGCGCGGTTGCCGTACGCATCCGCGAAATTGGCGTCGCACTCGATCGCGTTATCGAAACTTTCAAGCGCGTCCTTGACCTTGCCCATCCGGTGCAGCGCCTGGCCGATAAGGTTGTGTGCGCGCGCCTGTCCCGACCGGTATGCCAGCGAGCGGCGGGCGAGATCGATACCTTGCTGGAACTGGCCTTCGTGGCACGCAACCAAAGCGACGTAATAGAGCGCGTCAGCGTTGCGCGGGTCGTTTCGCAGCACCTGCGTATAGCGATCCATGGCGAGTGACAACTGCCCTGCCCGGTGGTGGACGAGCCCCTGCTGGATCAGTTCCGCGGCAGTCTGCGGTTCGCTCATGGAGGCTTGTAAGCAGGGTTTGCGGGCAGTGCCAAGTCCTTAGATCAGAGCCATCGCCCGCAAAGCGGGCGATCCAGCAACCGCCGAATGTCGGGTGGGTACTCGGCCCCGCTTTCGCGCGGACGACGGCTGTGGTGGTATGGCCTTTGCTGCCGGGTCGGCACAGGGCAAGGGTCAATGAAAGACATTCTCGACAAACTCGAAAAGCGGCGCGAGGAGGCCCGTCTTGGCGGTGGCAAGGCGCGCATCGAGGCTCAGCACAAGCGCGGCAAGCTGACCGCGCGCGAGCGCATCGAGCTGTTGCTCGACAAGGGCTCGTTCGAGGAGTTCGACATGTTCGTCGAGCACCGCTCCAGCGAATTTGGCATGGAGAAGTCGAAAATTCCTGGTGACGGCGTCGTGACCGGCTGGGGCACGGTGAACGGCCGCGCAGTCTACTTCTTCTCCAAGGATTTCACTGTATTCGGCGGCTCGCTTTCGGAAACGCATGCGCAGAAGATTACCAAAGTGCAGGACATGGCGATGAAGGCGCGCTGCCCTATTATCGGCCTGTTCGATGCCGGTGGCGCGCGAATCCAAGAAGGCGTCGCTGCGCTCGGGGGTTATGGCGAGGTGTTCAAGCGTAATGTAATCGCCTCTGGCGTTATTCCGCAGATCAGCGTGATCATGGGCCCCTGCGCCGGCGGCGACGTCTATTCGCCTGCTATGACCGATTTCATCTTTATGGTGCGCGACACCTCATACATGTTTGTCACCGGGCCGGACGTGGTGAAGACGGTGACCAATGAGGTCGTGACGGCCGAGGAGCTCGGCGGCGCCTCGGTGCACACGACCAAATCGGGGGTGTCGGATGGCGCCTTCGAAAACGACGTCGATTGCTTGCTGCAAATGCGCCGCCTGATCGACTTCTTGCCGTCGAACAACGAAAGCGGGGTGCCGGAGTGGCCGGCCTATGACGAATCCGACCGTATCGATGAATCGCTAGACACCCTGGTGCCTGACAATCCCAACAAGCCCTACGACATCAAGGAGCTGATCCTGAAAGTTGCTGACGAGAGCGATTTTTTTGAACTGTCTGCGGCCTACGCGAAAAATATCGTCACCGGCTTCGGCCGCGTCGCTGGCCGCACGGTCGGCTTCGTTGCCAATCAACCCATGGTGCTCGCCGGCGTGCTCGACAGCGATGCATCACGCAAGGCGGCACGTTTCGTGCGCTTCTGCAATGCTTTCGGCATTCCGATCGTCACTTTCGTGGACGTGCCTGGCTTCCTTCCTGGCACTGACCAGGAATATGGCGGGCTGATCAAGCACGGCGCGAAGCTGTTGTTCGCTTACAGCCAGTGCACGGTTCCGCTGATCACCGTGATCACGCGCAAGGCTTTCGGTGGCGCTTATGACGTGATGGCAAGCAAACACGTTGGCGGCGACGTCAACTATGCCTGGCCGACGGCACAGATCGCAGTGATGGGCGCAAAGGGGGCGGTGGAGATCATTTTCCGCGCCGACATGGACGACCCGAAGAAGATTGCCGCGCGGACAAAAGAATATGAGGACCGCTTTCTGTCACCGTTCGCCGCCGCTGAGCGCGGCTATATTGACGACGTGATTATGCCGCACTCGACGCGTCGCCGAATTGCGCGCGCGCTGGCGATGCTGAAGAACAAGCATGTGGAGATGCCGGCGAGGAAGCACGATAATTTGCCGGTGTGACGATGCCCAAATCCACTTCCTCGTCTGCGCCCGAAGGCGCCCCTACGCGGGATATCGTGCCGTTGGTGGAGGAGTGCGATACGGAGCGCGCAGAGTTTTATAGGGAAATTATCCAGCCAATTCAGATTTCACGAGACTGAAACGGAGACCGGCACTAGAGTGCGCACGGGGCGACGTTAAAAAATGGGGAAGCTAACCATGCACAAGGAATTGGCGTTGCTGGCGACAATTGTCGCCATGGCCACGGTTGTCGCGTTCGGCGCGCAAGCCATGCCGGCCTCTAAGCTCAAGGGCGCAAACAATGGTTCTGGGCAAATCACGCTGGTCGCAGGCGGTTGTGGCCGTGGTTGGCACCGGGGGCCGCACGGAAATTGCCGCCACAATTAAAAAATTGCCTTAGAAAGGGTTTCGCCCGTAATTCGGGCACGTCTGATCGATTTAAATCAGCCGACGAAAAAAAGGCCCCGCCGAGGCGGGGCCAACACCACGATCCGCGTGTCTCAGTTCAATTGCAAACTTGCCAGCAACGATAGGGATTGCAAACGCGGTGGGTGCCGGGCCGCCGCAAGGGCCGGGCAGTTCGCAACTCCGCACGCTATAACCTTTCAATGGTCGTGCAGTTCTGGTTAGCAACGTGTGATCGTAATGTCGCGAGTTCCGCCGCCCTCTGCAGGGACAGTCTTGATCTCCTTGCTGTGTTGGCAACCGAGTGCGGCCGGTGGTTGAGACACAAACATGACAGTTGGCTGAGCATAGTTGTCGTTATAGGACAAATCATCAAGTCCGCCGTAGCCCCACAACGGCCAAAGTCCGCCGTAGCCCCACAACGGCCACTGATTATGAATGTTCCTGCTGTGAC
>DASWAK010000176.1:0-3927 GCA_036391175.1 Pseudolabrys sp. | reverse complement strand
CTCGGGATTTTGTTCATGCTCGGCGCGACCATCATGTTCGCGCTCTCCAGCGCGCTGTCGAAATGGCAGGTCGCGGAGTATTCCTTCATCGAGGTTCTGTTTTTTCGCGCCATTGCATCGCTGTTCACGTGCGCCGCGCTGATTCTGCCGCGCACCGGCCTCCTGGTGTTGCGCACAAGGCGGCTGCGCGACCATTTCGGACGAAGCGCGACGCAGGCGACCGCGCAGAGCCTGATCATTATTGCGTTCGGGTTGATGCCGCTCGCCGGCGCGGTTGCTATCAATTTTTCGTCGCCGCTCTTCGCAACATTGTTCGCCGCGTTGTGGTTGAAGGAAAAGGTTGGACTTACCCGCGCCTGCGCGCTGGCCACGGGTTTCCTCGGCGTGCTGCTGGTAGCTACGCCAGGCGCAGATAGTTTCCGCCTTGGTGCAATGTTTGCACTTGGCAATGCAGTCCTGTTCGGCAGCGTCACAGCCGCGGTGCGTGGCATGACCACAACCGAATCGGCCGAGACGCTGACCATGTACCAGATGATCTTTCTAACGCTGTTTTTTGCGCTGGCACTGCCATTATTCTTTGTTTGGCCGACGCCGACTGACGCGGCCGCGATGATCGGCAATGGCGTTATCAATGCGGTCGGACAATACTGGTGGACCCGCGCGTTGTCGCTGGCGCCACCCTCGGCAGTTGGGCCGTTCTATTACTTCATGCTGGTCTGGTCGGCCGCCCTCGGCTTCGTGTTCTGGGGCGACGTGCCGACGCTTGCGCTTCTTGCTGGGTCCGCGATCGTGGTCGGCTCCGGACTGTTCCTGCTCTGGCATGAATCGACGAAAAAGCCATTGCCCACCGACTAGAACGGCCGGCATTGCCATCACGCCGCCGCTGCGCCATCAATTGCCGCAACACGTTTCATGGGAGCGAGACCGATGAGCCTAAATATCCGCCGCGTCGTAACCGGTCATGACGATCAGGGCCGCGCCAAAGTCCTGATCGATGAAACTGTCAAGAACGTCGCGTCGCAACGCCCCGGCGCGCTCTACAGCGTGATCTGGTCGAGCGAGGGCTTTCCAGTCAACAATGACGGCGATGTGGATCCCTCCGGCAAGAAGATCGGCACCACGATTGCCGATGGTACGGTGTTCCGTATTGTCAGCTTTGGTCCTGGCGTGGCGCCGCGCAACCACCGTACCGACTCCATCGACTATGCGGTCGTCATGTCGGGGGAGATCGACATGGAGCTGGACATCGGCACCGTGCATCTCAAGGCCGGCGACGTATTGGTCCAGCGCGGCACCATCCATAACTGGGTGAATAAAGGCACGGCACCGTGCGTGATCGCCTTCACGCTTGTATCGGCAAAGCCAGTCACAGCCGGCGGCAAGACGCTCGAAGCGCGCGGGTGATTGCTTCTGTCGTCCTAGTCAGCCTAACGTCTCATCCGTCCAGCTCCGGATAATGCCGGAAGATTCCCATCTTGTTGAATGCGATCCGCCGGGGAGATGCAAGATAGGCCTTGATGCCGGGCCGCGCCGCGACCTTGTCGCGAACCGTTACAAGGCCCGGCACTTTCCGCTCGATGCCTTTCATGGCGTGCGGAAAGGCGTAACGAAGGCCTTCGATCAGCTGGAAGACCGACAGGTCGATATAGGTCACCTTGCGGCCGAGCAGATAAGGCCCCCCACCCTTGTTCAGCACCGTCTCAAAGTAACCGAGATATTTCGGTGCCCGTTCGTCGATAAAATTCTCGGTGTAGCGTTTCGCCTCCGGCTTCTGATCTTCGTAATAAAGACCTGAGCCGACCGGGTGATGCGTGTCGTGGATTTCTTTCACGAAGTCGGTGACCGTGAGCTGCAGCTGATGCAGCCAGAGACGGCCCGCTTCGTCGCGGGGGCCAAGCTTCAGGCGCGGACCCAGATAAAGTAAAATATTGGCGACCTGCGCGATCACCAATTTGCCTGCCTTGAGGAACGGCGGTGCGAATGGCGGGTGCTTGTCGCGCCCGCCATTCATCATTGCCATCATCCGGCCCATACCGCCGGATTTGCGGGCAACGTCATCATAACTGGCTCCAGCATCCTCGAGCGCAAGCCGCACGAATTCGCCGCGGCCCTGAATGTCGGGCCAGTAGAACAACTGATAGCGCATGGGATCACCCCAACTGCAAGCACACGTTTTCAGAGGCGCGAGCTTCGCTCGCGCCCCGGAATGACTTCAAGGGGGTGCTGTACTTTTTTGGTCCGCTTTTAGCCGGTGCTGGTTTCAGGAATGCCGCGGTTAATTCACTGCGAAGCAGTACATCAGCCCGTCGCCGCCGGTCGAACGCAGATCAGCTTGCGAGCAGCCGCCATCCGGACCCTGCGAGGGATGCGACGAATTCCACGATTTGGACGCATCGTCGTCACGCAGACCCTGACGGTCGTTATGGCCGAGCATAACCGAACCCTGCGTGCTGCTCGTGTAGTTCTTGCAGGTCATGTCCTTGTCATCCGGAAAGGCTTTGCCGTCCGCCGTCGAGCCAGTCAGAATGTCATGCCGGTTCGGCGTGTCACCGCGGCCGTTGATCACGTCGCCTTTTTCCGAAAGATTGTTTTGCTTGCTGAGCTTGTTGTTGGCGCTGTGCAAATCATCGACGCTCGTGGCGACGACCACGCCCTTGGCATTCATCCAGGGACCCTTCCCGATACGGTCACGCGCATTCATCGCGCCGGCGCCTTGCGTGGACAGATAAGCGTGCCAGGTCTTGGCGCCCGCCCCCACGGATTGCGCGAGCTGCTGGCAATGCTGGTCGGCGCCAGCAATCCCGCCCAGATCCGCGCCTTTGCCAGGCCCGGCGCTAGTCACAAAGAAAGACATATTCGCCTGTTGCGCCGGCGCAGGCGCAGCACACAAAAACAGGCACACCGCGAGCGGCACGCCAATTCGAACGACCCTCATCTTATTACCTCCCGGCATTGGTAAAGACCCATCGCTTCTCGTCGGAAGAGTACACCCCGCCGGCGAAATTCTATTCCGCATTCACGCGTCGTTGATGTCGTAACTTAACCTGGTTTCCCGGAATATTGCGCGTCAGTCACCGGCTCGAGCCAGGTCACGTGTTCACCGCCTTGAGCTTCCTGCATGGCAATATGTTCCATGCCGTGCTCGGCGGTGGCACCGTGCCAGTGTTTCTCGTCCGGTGGAATCCAGACGGTGTCGCCAGCGCGAATTTCACGCACCGGCCCGCCCCAGGTCTGCACCCGACCGATCCCGGAGGTGACAAAAAGCGTTTGGCCGAGCGGATGGGTATGCCAGGCGGTGCGTGCTCCCGGCTCGAAGCGCACCCACGCCGATCGAATGCGCGCAGGGTCCGGCGCCTGAATAATGGGATCCTGCCATACCGTTCCGGTAAAACTCGGCGCTCCCATCCGGCGCGAGGGCCGCGACCCGCAAGCGATAATGTCCATGTCGGTTTCTCCCCTGTCGACGCAGTGTCCTGCGAGTGCCCCATCGGGCGCAATAGTTTAAATGGCGGGCATGTAAAAAAGCCCGGCGTCGCCGCCGGGCTTCGACTTCAAGGCATACGATTGCAGAACGTCAGGCCGGCTGCAAATTGCCGGCGGCCTGCTTGCCGCGCTCGGTCACGATTTCGAAGCTGATTTTCTGGCCCTCGACCAGCGAGCGCATACCGGCGCGCTCCACGGCGGTGATGTGCACGAACACATCCTTCGAGCCATCGTCCGGCTGAATGAAGCCGAAGCCTTTTTGGGTATTGAAAAATTTCACAGTTCCGACAGGCATCAAGAGTTTCCTTTCACGCTTCCTGTTGAACGCCCGCGCGTTCATCGCGTTGGCGGTCACAAGCCAAGTTTTTGGGAGTTCACTTGAGGCGCAGCCCAAAACCGGGAGCGTGGCAGCAAGATGAGGCCGAAAACCAGGTTGCGGGCGGC
>DASWAK010000175.1:0-10321 GCA_036391175.1 Pseudolabrys sp. | reverse complement strand
GAGACGGATCGTGCTTAACGACTCGATTGATGCATCGCTTGCAGCTATATTCGTGTTCGTGGTCGTTGCGACCGTGATCTATGGCCTGATCAGTATCCGGAGAGCGCTGGGCAATCCGCAGCCGACAGCAATGGAAATCGGGCTTGCTGGAGTAGTCGCGGAAGGTCGCCATGCCTGACCTGCAGGATTTGTTCGACCAGTCCGCCAGTGCGGTGCGGGCCGCCGGCTATTGGAGCACGCGCACCGCGCGTCTGATGATTGGTGTTCCAGATTACGAGACATATGTTGCGCATCGGCGGGCGAACCATCCCGACCAACCGATCATGACGTATGTGGAGTTCTTCCGCGAACGCCAGCAAGCCCGCTACGCTGTTGGGAAAGGTCGGTTTAAAGGCTGCTGCTGAATGCAGATAATGGCTCTGCAACGGACCGCAGCAGGGATTGGCGCTAAGCAGGCATTGCGCTTGAATGTTCGCGTTCGGGGATAAAGCGGACACGGCAACTGCAGCCGCTATCCACAAGTGACCCAGGACGTTAGGATCGGTTGTCCTGCTGAAGGACCGCTGTGCATGCGTGCAATCGCAAAGACTGGCAGCGTAAACCACTCCCGCCATGCGCACCCTTGGGCACCTGCGGCGCTTGCTTGCATGGGCGTTGTCTTCGGCGATATTGGAACGAGCCCGCTCTATGCGCTTAGCGTGGCCGTAAAGGCCACTAGTCCAGATGGTCAGATATCACCGCAGGCTGTGTTGGGCGTGCTCTCGCTCATCTTTTGGTCTTTGATCATCGTCATCTCCATAAAATACGCGATCCTGATCATGCGTGCGGACAACCATGGTGAGGGTGGCATTCTCGCGCTCCTCGCCTTGGTCAGCCCTCGGCGCGCCAAACAAAGCAGGTGGCGTGCGATCATGGTGGTGGTTGGTCTTATCGGCGCAACCTTGCTCTATGGCGATGGCTGCATCACACCGGCCATTTCCGTGCTGAGCGCGATCGAGGGCATTAAGGTCTACGCCCCGCATATGGAGCATGCGGTGGTCCCGCTAACGGTGGTGATCCTCGCACTTCTATTCTTAATTCAGCGCAACGGCACGGGTTGGATCGGCGGCATATTCGGGCCGGTAATGCTGGTCTGGTTCGTGGTGGCCGGCGCCCTCGGTATCGGGGGAATTGCCAAAACACCCGCTGTGCTCGCCGCATTGAGTCCGTTGCCGGCCATCACCTATCTTTGGCATGCTGGGCCTCTCGCATTTGTTGTGATCGGCGGTGCTTTCCTAGCCGTCACCGGTGGGGAAGCGTTTTACGCCGATATGGGGCATTTCGGCCCGTTTCCAATTCGAGTTGCTTGGTTCGGCATGGCGCTACCTGCGCTAACTCTTAATTATTTCGGCCAAGGTGGCCTGCTGCTCGCTGATCCCAGCGCAATTGACAACCCGTTTTATCAGCTGGCTCCATCATGGGCACATTACGTTCTTGTCGCGCTGGCGACTACCGCAACCGTAATTGCGTCCCAGGCAGTTATCTCAGGCGCTTATTCCCTTACACAGCAAGCAATTCGGCTTGGTTTTTTGCCGCGCATGAACATCGTGCATACTGCGGGTTACGAGATTGGCCAGATCTACGTTCCGTTCGTAAATTGGGCACTTGCCGCCGCCACTCTCGCTGCTGTCATCGGATTCGGTTCGTCGGACGCCCTAGCTGGCGCATATGGTATAGCTGTTTCGTTGTTGATGACTATTACGACGCTGATGGCGACGTTCGTCGCACTACATTGGAAACACAATCCTATTCTCGTCTATGTGGTGAACGGCAGCCTGCTTATCCTTGACTTGCTCTTTTTTGCGTCGACTTCCACAAAGCTGTTTGAAGGCGGATGGTTGCCCTTGCTCATCGCTTTGGTCATTGCATTTTTCATGCTCACTTGGCGCAAAGGCGAGGAGATAATGGACACGGTTCGGCTTGAGGTTCGCGAGCCGTCAAAGGAATTTATCAAACACCTCAACCAAAATCCCCCGTTTCGGATCCCGGGCACAGCGGTCGTACTCGGCCGCATGGCCAAGGGTGTGCCGCTCGCGCTGTCGCATAACACCAAGTGCAACCACGTCCTACACGAGAATGTACTGCTAGTCGCCGTGACGACGGTGGAAACGCCACGGGTGGCGGATGAGGATCGGGTCGCCGTCACTCCGATCGCCGCGGGTATAACACGCGTCGAGTTGCGCTTCGGCTTCATGGAGCAGCCCAACGTACCCAAAGGGCTTGAACTCGCGGCGGCGCGTGGGCAGATCGAACAATTTGATCCCGCGCGATTAATATATTACACGGGCCACGAGACCATTATCCCGTCCGGCCGACGTTTAGGTTTGTCGCGCTGGCGCGAGGAGCTGTTCGCGTTCATGCATCATAACGCGCAGCGACCTGGCGCTTATTTCAAGATCCCGAGTGGCCAAGTCATGGAAATCGGCATCGAGTTCGAGATTTGAGCGAGCTGTCGCTGATCTCGAAGATTGAAGTAGCTGGCTGTTTGCGCCTAGCTAGCTTAAATTTAAAATGTTGGTGATGAGAAGCGTACGATGAATTCAAGGCAAGACAGGATGCCATTGAGTTGAAGAAATAAAATATCTGGGAGGAACCATGACGCCAACGATTGATGTCGATCCTCTTGAAACGCGGGAATGGCTCGATTCTCTGCACGCGGTCCTGCAACACGAAGGTGAGACGCGCGCGTCTTACTTGCTCGACCAATTGACAGACGAGGCTCATCGCGCGGGACTGAGTACTTCAGCTACGCTGACGACACCCTACGTCAATACGATTTCTCCGGAGCGCGCCGAGCGACCCAAATGGGATCGTGACATCGAGCACAGAATTCGTTCGATCATTCGCTGGAACGCCGTCGCGATTATTCTGCGCGCTAACAAGCATTCTTCGGAACTGGGCGGCCATATCGCGAGCTTTCAATCGGCGGCCACGCTCTACGACATCGGCTTTGGCCATTTCTGGCACGCTCCGACAGAAAAGCATGGTGGCGACCTGATCTATATCCAGGGCCACTCGGCCCCCGGCATTTATGCCCGCGCTTTCGTAGAAGGCCGGCTCACCGAAGAGCAATTGCTGAACTTTCGTCAGGAGACGGAAGGCAAAGGCCTTTCGTCTTATCCGCATCCTTGGCTGATGCCGGATTTCTGGCAATTCCCAACCGTATCGATGGGCCTGGGCCCTCTAATGGCAATCTACCAGGCGCGGTTCCTCAAATATCTGCACGGGCGGGATATCGCCGACACCAAGCCGCGCAAGGTCTGGGCGTTCCTCGGCGACGGCGAGACCGATGAGCCTGAATCACTTGGTGCCATCTCGCTCGCCGGCCGCGAACAGCTCGACAATCTGATCTTCGTCATCAACTGCAACTTGCAGCGGCTGGACGGCCCGGTCCGCGGCAACGGCAAGATCGTGCAGGAACTTGAGGGTCTGTTTCACGGTGCCGGGTGGAATGTGATTAAAGTGTTGTGGGGATCTGGCTGGGATCAACTCCTGGCCAAGGATTCTACCGGTAGATTGCGCAAGCGAATGGAGGAATGCGTCGACGGCGAATATCAGGACTTTAAGTCAAAGAACGGCGCCTATGTACGCCAGCAATTCTTCAACAAATATCCCGAGACCGCGGAGCTCGTGAAGAAAATGAGCGACGACGAAATCTGGGCGCTGAGGAGAGGCGGTCACGATCCCGACAAAGTGTACGCAGCCTACGCCGCCGCCGCGAAACACACTGGCCAGCCAACCGTCATTCTTGCAAAGACGGTCAAAGGCTACGGGATGGGTGAAGCGGGTGAAGGTCAAATGATAACCCATCAGCAAAAGAAAATGGGATTGGAAGCGCTGCGTAAATTCCGTGACCGATTCTCGATACCCCTTTCGGACGCTAAGATCGAAGAAATCCCGTTCCTCAAGCTGGACGAGAAGGAAAGGAAACATCTTGAGGAAACGCGCCGCGCGCTAGGCGGATCGCTGCCCCGACGGCGGGCCAAGTCCGCATCGCTCGATGTGCCCGAGCTTTCAGCCTTTAGTGCTCAGCTCGCCAGCACCGGAGACCGCGAAATATCAACCACCATGGCCTTCGTTCGTATACTCAATACGCTGTTACGCGACAAAAACATCGGAAAGTTCGTGGTGCCGATCGTTCCGGACGAGTCCCGCACCTTCGGCATGGAGGGAATGTTCCGGCAGTTCGGAATCTTTTCGCAGATCGGTCAACTGTACAAGCCGCAGGACGCGGACCAGCTCATGTATTACCGCGAGGACCGATCCGGCCAGATGCTCCAAGAAGGCATCAACGAGGCCGGCGCCATGTCGTCATGGATTGCGGCGGCGACCTCCTACAGTACCAGTAACGTGCCGATGATCCCATTTTACATCTATTACTCGATGTTTGGCTTGCAGCGGGTCGGGGATCTTGCCTGGGCCGCAGGCGACATGCGGGCGCGTGGATTTTTGCTCGGCGGCACGGCCGGCCGCACCACTCTTAACGGCGAAGGCCTACAGCATGAGGACGGCCACAGTCATCTGCTCGCGGCGACAATTCCAAATTGCGTATCTTACGACCCAACCTTCGCCTACGAGGTTGCGGTGATCATTCAGGACGGGCTGCGCCGCATGATGAAGGACCAGGAAGACGTCTACTATTACATCACATTGATGAACGAGAATTACGCGCATCCGGCTATGCCCACTGGCGCCGAGGACGGCATACGCCACGGCATGTATTTGTTGCGCGAGGGAGCGGCAAAGAAGGCTGGGGGAAAGGTACAACTCCTAGGTTCGGGTACCATCTTGCGCGAGGTAATCGCCGCGGCGGACCTGCTCGAAAAAGATTTTGGCGTCGCCGCTGATGTCTGGAGCTGCCCGAGCTTCAACGAGCTGCGCCGTGACGGCATGGCGACAGAGCGCTGGAATTTGCTGCACCCGTCGCAAACACCACGCAAGAGTTATGTGGAGCGATGTCTAGCTGGACGCAAAGGTCCTGTTATCGCGTCGACCGACTATATGCGGGCGTTCGCGGAGCAGATCCGGCCTTATGTGCCGGGACGCTTTATTTGCCTCGGCACGGACGGCTTCGGCCGCAGCGACTATCGCAAAGCACTGCGGAAATTCTTCGAAGTCGACCGGCACTACATCGCCGTTGCAGCACTCAAAGCGCTTGCCGACGATAACGCGCTCCCGCTGCAGAAAGTGGAAGAGGCGATCACGAAATACGGCATCAATGCGGAACGTCCGCCGCCGTGGAAATGCTGACTTCGGAGGGGCGGTACTCGCCCGCAACAGCGCGGGTCACAGGAAGCGTGCGTAGTTGGAGACGCCTGTATGGGTGAGATAAGGGAAGTTGCCGTTCCGGATATTGGGGATTTCAAGGACGTCCCGATTATCGAAGTTGCGGTGAAGGTCGGCGATCGCGTGAAAGCAGAAGCGCCACTCATAACGTTGGAGTCCGATAAAGCCTCGATGGAAGTGCCTTCGCCGTCGGCAGGTATTGTGAAGTCGCTGGTGGTGAAGGTGGGCGACCGGGTCAGCCAGGGCACGCCGATCCTCTCGCTGGAGCTCGAGGGCACGGGCTCGGCTGCCGACCTGGTGAAGCCAGCTGTAACGCCTCCCCCGGCTCCGACGAGCGCGCCCAGCGGTGTTGCCGAGGTGCGAGTGCCCGATATCGGCGACTTCAAAGACGTCCCAATAATCGAGGTCTCGGTCAAACCGGGCGATACCGTCAAGCCGGAACAGCCCCTGATCACTTTGGAATCCGACAAAGCTTCGATGGAAGTGCCTTCGCCGCTCGGCGGGGTCGTCGCCGAGTTGAAAATCAAGATCGGAGACCGAGTCAGCGAAGGCTCAGTCATTCTTACGTTGACGACAGAAGCCGCGCGCCCAACACCGGCGCAGAGCGTGGCCTCCGCTGCGACTCCCCCACTTGCGCCCGCACCAAGGCCGACGGTTGCGTCTTTGCCAGCTCCCGCCGCACCCGTTCCCGATGCAGCTTTCGATATACCCTATGCCGGTCCGTCGGTGCGAAAGCTTGCGCGCGAACGTGGCATCGATCTGCGCCAGGTGAGGGGCAGTGGTAGACGCGGCCGGATCCTTCCTGAGGATGTCCTCAATTTCAGCGCCACCCCCGTGGCGGCCACCGCTGCTCCGGGGCCGTCGGCGCCCGGCGCCGGTCTTGGGCTATTGCCCTGGCCCAAGGTCGATTTCGCTAAATTCGGCCCGATCGAATCGAAACCACTGTCGCGCATCAAGAAAATTTCCGGGCCGACCCTACATCGCAACTGGGTGATGATCCCGCACGTCACCAATCACGACGAATGCGACATCACCGAACTCGAGGAGTTTCGTAAGCAGCTCAACAAGGAAAATGAGAAATCCGGCGTGCGCGTCAGCATGCTGGCCTTCATGATCAAGGCTGCGGTTGCATCGTTGAAGAAATTTCCGGAGTTCAACGCCTCGCTTGAGGGGGACAATCTGATCCTGAAGAAATACTACCACATCGGCTTTGCTGCCGACACGCCGCAAGGACTTGTCGTGCCCGTGATCCGTGATGCCGACAAGAGGGGTGTGGTCGAGATCGCCAAGGAGATGGGCGACCTGGCGAAGCTCGCGCGTGATGGCAAGCTCAAGCCCGACCAAATGCAGGGTGGCACCTTCACGATTTCCAGTCTCGGGGGCATCGGCGGCACTTATTTCACGCCGATTATCAATGCACCCGAGGTCGCGATCATGGGCGCCTGCCGTTCGTTCGAGAAGCCGGTATGGGACGGCAAGCAGGTCGTGCCGCGGCTGTATCAGCCATTGTCGCTGTCGTGGGACCACCGCGTCATCGACGGCGCCGCCGCGGCGCGCTTCAACGCCCATTTCGGCGGTCTGCTCACCGACATGCGCCGTGCCCTCGTATAGGGAAATCAGCGATGGCAAATCTAATCGACGTCAAAGTCCCTGACATCGGCGATTTTAAGAACGTCCCGGTGATCGACGTTCTGGTGCGTCCGGGCGATCGAGTCACGACCGAGCAGGCCCTGATTACGCTCGAGTCCGACAAGGCCTCGATGGACGTGCCATCGCCGCTCGACGGCGTGGTCAAAGAATTGATGATCAAGGTGGGCGACAAGGTTTCACAAGGCTCGCTTATTCTTGTTGCGAAAACAGAAGCAGCGCCAGCCGGTGTTGCACCCAAGCAGAGCGTGAAAGGTGAGGGTGCCGCGCCGGGCGAAGGCGCGCCGGTTGCGGACTATGGCGCAGCGTCCGGCGTTTACGAAGTGATCGAGGTGCGGGTTCCCGAAATCGGCGATTTCAAAGACGTGCCGATCATCGAAGTGGCGGTGAAGAACGGCGACGCGGTCCAGCCCGAACAACCACTGATCACGCTTGAATCCGACAAGGCATCGATGGAGGTGCCTTCGCCGGCAGGCGGTATCGTCAAGGAGATGACGGCCAAAATCGGCGACAAAGTCAGCGCTGGCAGCCTCATCCTGACCTTGCAAACGGGAGTTAGCGGGGCGGCACCGGTCGCGCCATCGGGAGGTCGTGGAGCCGCAGCATCTGGCACTCCGGTCCCTGTCGCGGCAACCCATGCCGGCGGCTCCGATGTCGAATGCGAAATGCTGGTCCTCGGCGCGGGGCCCGGCGGCTATTCGGCGGCATTTCGTTCCGCCGATCTCGGCATGATGACGGTTTTGGTAGAACGCTACCCAACCCTCGGTGGTGTCTGTCTCAACGTTGGCTGTATCCCTTCCAAAGCACTGCTCCATACCGCAGCGGTCATGGAAGAGGTCAAAACAATGGCGGCGCACGGAATCGCGTTCGCCCCGCCGCAGATCGACATAGACAAGTTACGCGCCCATAAGGACAAAGTGGTGGGGAAGCTGACCGGCGGTCTCGCCGGCATGGCCAAGGCGCGCAAGGTCACGGTCATTCAGGGCGTCGGTAAATTCCTCGACCCGCATCATCTCGATATCACGCCACGTAACGGTGGCGAACGCACAGTCGTGAAATTCGACAAGGCAATCATTGCGGCCGGTTCGCAATCGATCAAGTTGCCGTTCATGCCCGACGATCCACGCGTTGTGGACTCCACCGGCGCGCTCGTGCTTTCGCACCTGCCGAAATCCATGCTGGTGATTGGCGGCGGCATAATCGGGCTCGAAATGGCGACGGTGTATTCGACGCTTGGCACGCAGATCGATGTGGTCGAAATGCTCGACGGGCTAATGACTGGTGCCGATCGCGATCTCGTGAAGGTCTGGGAGAAAAAGAATGCCGGTCGTTTCCGCTCCGTCATGCTGAAGACCAAAACCGTATCGGCGGAAGCGGCGCGCGAGGGCATCCGCGTCGGTTTTGAAGGCGAGAACGCGCCGGTGCAGCCGCAAGTCTATGACATGGTTCTGGTCGCGGTTGGCCGAAGCCCGAACGGGAAGGCGATCGAGGCTGAAAAAGCGGGCGTTGCTGTCAGTGACCGCGGCTTCATTCCTGTCGATAAGCAAATGCGGACCAACATGCCGCATGTCTTCGCGATCGGCGATATCGTCGGCCAGCCGATGCTTGCGCACAAGGCTGTGCATGAGGCGCATGTGGCCGCCGAATCGGCGGCTGGCAAGAACAGCACATTCTTCGCGCGGCAAATTCCGTCGGTCGCTTACACGGATCCCGAAGTCGCTTGGGCAGGGCTCACGGAAGAACAATGCAAGGCGCAGGGGCTTAAATACGGCAAGGCGGTGTTCCCATGGGCAGCGTCAGGTCGGGCCATCGCTAATGGTCGCGACGAGGGTGTCACCAAGCTTCTGTTCGACGAAGATAATCACCGCGTTCTCGGCGGCGGCATTGTCGGGACCAACGCTGGTGATCTGATTGGCGAAGTTTGTCTTGCCGTCGAGATGGGATGCGATCCGGTGGATATTGGCAAAACCATTCATCCGCATCCAACGTTGTGCGAATCGATCGGCATGGCGGCCGAGGTCTTCGAAGGTGTGTGCACGGACTTGCCGCCGGCAAAGAAACGCACGTGATCACACTGGGGCGGTTACCATGAACACTGCGCCGCCGCTGGAATACGTCACAGCTACGTCGACGAAAAGCCGCACCCGGAAAACCAATGACCGATGAAACTCTACTCCGTGTCGAGACTTCACTGAGCGGCTACGAGTTGCTCAACGATCCTCTGCTCAATAAGGGCACAGCCTTCACCGAAGAGGAGCGAGACGAGTTCGGCCTGCACGGGCTGTTGCCGCCGCATGTTTCACAGTTCGACGACCAAGTGAAGCGCCGATATGACGCCTTTCGCAGCCTTCATACCGATATTGTAAAGTATACGTTTTTGCGCGGATTGCAGGACACCAATGAAGTTCTTTTTTACGCACTATTGACGCGCAATATCGAAGAGATGATGCCGATCATCTACACGCCGACGGTTGGGCTGGGCTGCCAGCGTTTCAGCCACATTTTCCGCAAGCCCCGCGGCCTATTTCTGAGCGTGCCGCACAAGCGCCGCATACGCCAAATCCTCGGGCATCCTCGGTTCGATCATGTTGAGGCTATCGTCGTCAGTGACGGCGAGCGCATCCTCGGCCTCGGTGATCAGGGCGCCGGTGGTATGGGGATTCCGATTGGAAAACTATCCCTATATACCGCTTGCGCCGGTCTGCATCCCGCGACGACGCTGCCGATCATGCTGGACGTTGGCACGGATAACAAAGAGCTCCTCGTCGATCCGCTTTATATCGGCTGGCGGCACGAGCGGGTGCGCGGTCCGGAATATGATGATTTCGTCGAAAGTTTCGTCGATGCAGTACGTGAACGGTGGCCGCACGTCCTTCTGCACTGGGAGGATTTCGCGATCGGTAACGCCAACCGGCTACTTTCCAAATACCGTGATCAACTGTGCACCTTTAATGATGATATTCAGGGCACAGCTGCCATCGCAGTTGCGACACTGCTGAGCGCTATAAAGATCACTGGCGTTCCCCTTACTGAGCAACGCGTGGCCGTACTCGGTGCAGGCTCGGCGGGGAGCGGCATTAGCGCGCTTGTCGCGCGCGCTATGATCGACGCCGGTCTGAGCGAAGCGGAGGCAGACAGCCGGTTCTACCTCGTCGATCGAGACGGATTGTTGGTCGATGGCATGTCTGGATTGCAATCGTTTCAAATACCGTTTGCCCAGCAGCGCGATCGCATTAGCAATTGGAAACTTGAGACACCAACCCGCATCGGTCTTGCCGATGTGATAAGCAACGCAAAGCCGACGGTATTAATTGGGACCTCAGGCCAACCCAAAACGTTCACCGAAAGG